>NZ_JBHWJK010000010.1:24497-247376 GCF_042731455.1 Streptomyces sp. NPDC059852
ACCGTGACCTGAACACGGTGACGCCGCTGCAGTTTCCGGGGATATTTCCCGCTTTACGGCGACCCTGGACGCATGCATGGCGACCCTGGACGCGGCCGGAACCGGCCCGTCCGCGTCCACATCCATGACCCGTGCCTCACCCGCGCCCCATGGCCCGCGTGAGCGCGATCTCGATGACCACCCGGTTCGGGTTCGGCGCCGGGGTCCGCCCGTACCGGACGGCGTAGCGCCGCTCGGCCTCCCGTACCCGCTCCGGCTCACTGCTGACGTGCGCCACGCCCTCCAGCGTCGCCCAGCGCGCGCCGTCCACCTGGCAGACCGCGACCCGTGCGCCGGCGGCGCCGGCGGCGAGCACGTGCGCCACCTTCCTGCTGGACTTGTTGGTGATCACCCGAGCCAGCCGGGCCTCGGGTTCGTAAGTGACACCGACGGGCACCACGTGCGGGGTGCCGTCCGGACGGGAGGTGGTCAGCGTGCACAGATGCCTCTCCTGCCAGAAGGAGAGGTACGGCGCGTCCGGCGCGCCCGGATCCTGGGGGTATGCGGCCATGGTCGGGAACCTAGCGGGTACACGGCTCCCGAGCCGACCTTGAGTGGAATAGACTCAACTTTGTGTACGCTGATTTTGTCAGTACTGGGAGACGCTGACGCCAGGAGGAGAAGGGACACGTGGACGCCGAGCTGACCAACAGGAGCCGGGACGCGATCAACGCGGCCAGCAACCGGGCCGTGACCGACGGGCACCCGGATCTCACCCCCGCCCACCTGCTGCTGGCTCTGCTCGAGGGCCAGGACAACGAGAACATCACCGACCTGCTGGCGGCCGTCGAGGCCGACCAGGCCGCCGTGCGGTCCGGCACCGAGAAGGCGCTCGCCGCCCTGCCCAGCGTGACGGGGTCCACCGTGGCGCCCCCGCAGCCCAACCGCGACCTGCTCGCCGTGATCGCGGACGCGCAGGCCCGCGCCAAGGACCTGGGCGACGAGTACCTGTCCACCGAGCACCTGCTCATCGGGATCGCCGCCAAGGGCGGCCCCGCGGCCGACGTGCTCACCCGGCAGGGCGCGACCGCGAAGAAGCTGCTGGACGCCTTCCAGAAGGCCAGGGGAGGCCGCCGCGTGACCACCGCAGACCCCGAGGGGCAGTACAAGGCGCTGGAGAAGTTCGGCACCGACTTCACCGCCGCCGCCCGCGAGGGCAAGCTCGACCCCGTCATCGGACGGGACCAGGAGATCCGCCGGGTCGTGCAGGTGCTGTCCCGCCGCACCAAGAACAACCCCGTCCTCATCGGCGAGCCGGGCGTCGGCAAGACCGCCGTCGTCGAAGGGCTCGCCCAGCGCATCGTCAAGGGCGACGTGCCCGAGTCCCTGAAGGACAAGCGGCTCGTGGCGCTCGACCTCGGCGCGATGGTCGCGGGCGCCAAGTACCGCGGCGAGTTCGAGGAGCGCCTGAAGACCGTCCTGGCCGAGATCAAGGGCTCCGACGGGCAGATCATCACCTTCATCGACGAGCTGCACACGGTCGTCGGTGCGGGCGCCGGCGGCGACTCCGCCATGGACGCCGGCAACATGCTGAAGCCGATGCTGGCCCGCGGCGAGCTGCGCATGGTCGGCGCGACCACGCTGGACGAGTACCGCGAGCGGATCGAGAAGGACCCCGCGCTGGAGCGCCGCTTCCAGCAGGTGCTGGTCGCCGAGCCCTCCGTCGAGGACTCCATCGCCATCCTGCGCGGACTCAAGGGCCGCTACGAGGCCCACCACAAGGTGCAGATCGCGGACAGCGCGCTGGTCGCCGCCGCGACCCTGTCCGACCGGTACATCACCTCCCGCTTCCTGCCCGACAAGGCCATCGACCTCGTCGACGAGGCCGCGTCCCGGCTGCGCATGGAGATCGACTCCTCGCCGGTCGAGATCGACGAGCTCCAGCGGTCCGTGGACCGGCTGCGCATGGAGGAGCTGGCCCTCGACAAGGAGACCGACCCCGCCTCCCGCGAGCGCCTGGAGAAGCTGCGCCGCGACCTCGCCGACCGCGAGGAGGAGCTGCGCGGCCTGACCGCCCGCTGGGAGAAGGAGAAGCAGTCCCTCAACCGCGTCGGTGAGCTGAAGGAGCGGCTCGACGAGGTGCGCGGCCAGGCCGAGCGCGCCCAGCGCGACGGCGACTTCGACACCGCCTCCAAGCTGCTGTACGGCGAGATCCCGGCCCTGGAGAAGGAGCTGGAGGCCGCCTCCGAGGCCGAGGAGGAGGTCGCGCCGGACACGATGGTCAAGGAGGAGGTCGGCCCCGACGACATCGCGGACGTCGTCGCCGCCTGGACCGGCATCCCCGCGGGCCGGCTCATGGAGGGCGAGACGCAGAAGCTGCTGCGCATGGAGGAGGAGCTGGGCAAGCGCCTGATCGGCCAGGAGGAGGCCGTGCGGGCGGTGTCCGACGCGGTGCGCCGTACCCGGGCCGGCATCGCCGACCCCGACCGGCCCACCGGCTCGTTCCTCTTCCTCGGCCCGACCGGCGTCGGCAAGACCGAGCTGGCCAAGGCGCTCGCCGACTTCCTCTTCGACGACGAGCGGGCCATGGTCCGCATCGACATGTCGGAGTACGGCGAGAAGCACAGCGTCGCCCGGCTGGTCGGCGCGCCCCCCGGCTACGTCGGCTACGAGGAGGGCGGCCAGCTCACCGAGGCCGTGCGCAGGCGGCCGTACAGCGTCGTGCTGCTGGACGAGGTGGAGAAGGCGCACCCCGAGGTCTTCGACATCCTGCTCCAGGTGCTGGACGACGGGCGGCTCACCGACGGGCAGGGCCGTACGGTCGACTTCCGCAACACGATCCTGGTGCTGACGTCCAACCTGGGCAGCCAGTACCTGGTCGACCCGATCACCAGCGAGACGGAGAAGAAGGAGCAGGTCCTGGAGGTGGTTCGCGCCTCCTTCAAGCCCGAGTTCCTGAACCGGCTGGACGACCTCGTGGTCTTCTCGGCGCTGAGCAAGGACGAGCTGAGCCGGATCGCCCGCCTCCAGATCGACCGGCTCGCCAAGCGGCTGGCCGAGCGGCGGCTCACACTGGAAGTGACCGACGCGGCCCTTGCCTGGCTCGCCGACGAGGGCAACGACCCGGCCTACGGCGCCCGCCCGCTGCGCCGCCTCGTCCAGACGGCCATCGGCGACCGGCTCGCCAAGGAGATCCTGTCCGGCGAGGTCAAGGACGGCGACACGGTCCGGGTGGACGCTTTCGGCGACGGCCTGATCGTGGGACCGGCCACCGGGAAGACGCTCTGAGGCGTCCCGGCACCGTGATCCCGGGTACCTGGGACGAACCGGGTACCCGTCCCGGTGACCGGATCGAGTCAGCCCAGGGCTGACAGGGCCCGTCCGGGCTTGCCACCCCCCTCCCTGCATGGGGGAGGATGGCGGAATCCGTACGAAGGGAAAATCACGGTGAGCATCGACCCGTCCTCGATTCCGAACTTCGGGGGCCAGCAGCCGCAGCCCGGGCCCCCGCCCGGCCCCGTAATCCCGGATCAGGACCTCGTGAAGCAGCTCCTCGACCAGATGGAGCTGAAGTACGTCGTCGACGACGAGGGTGACCTCGCGGCGCCGTGGGAGCAGTTCCGTACGTACTTCATGTTCCGCGGCGAGGGCGACCAGCAGGTCTTCTCGGTGCGGACGTTCTACGACCGGCCCCACCAGATCGACGAGAAGCCCGCGCTCCTCGAGTCGATCGACGACTGGAACCGCCGGACGCTGTGGCCGAAGGTCTACAGCCACACGCACGACGACGGCACCGTCCGCCTGATCGGCGAGGCGCAGATGCTGATCGGCACGGGCGTCAGCCTGGAGCACTTCGTCTCGTCGACGGTCAGCTGGGTGCGGGCCGCCATCGAGTTCGACAAGTGGCTCGTCGAGCAGCTCGGCCTGGAGCAGGAGATCAACGAGGCGGACAAGCCCGAGGACGACGAGTAGTCGTCGCAGCGGACGTACCCGCGGCGCTGTGCCGCGGGTGGAGGAGAGCCCGGCCCTGGTGCCGGGCTCTTCCGCGTCCTCAGCGCCGCGCGCCGCGCATCCGGTGGGCGAGCCGCCCGATCAGGACGGCGTTGACGAGTCCCGCGAGACCCACGGCGACGGTGAAGACCAGCGTGCCCAGCCCGGGGATCCCGGAGTATTCCGCGGGAAGCGACAGCGGCACGGCGACGAAGCTGAACGGCGCGGCGGCGATGAGGGGCCAGACCGCCGCGAACCCGGGGTCCGGCGACAGGAGCACGGCGTACAGGAAGACCCCCAGCGCCGCCGCGACCAGGGCGCAGTAGCCGCGCGCGAGCCAGTTGTCCACGGCGGGCGCGAGGAGGGCCCGCGGCCTCCTGGCGACCGGCTTCCCGCTGAGGGCGCCGAGCGCGGCGGCGTTCACCAGGGCGGACAGCAGGACCCACCCGACCCAGAACCCGGTGGCCAGCGCCTCGGCCGCTCCTCCGCCCTCGGTGCCGGGCCCGAAGGGCAGGACCATGGCGAACAGGGAGAGCGGGGCCGTGAGCAGCACCGGGGCCATGGCGAAGGGGCTCTCCGGGAAGAGCAGCATGACCGGGATGCTCAGGGCGAACAGCGCGAGATAGCCCCGGGCGAGCCGGCTGTCCGTGCCGAGCGTGAGGAGCCGCGGCAGGCGGAGGCGGGGAGAGGTCTGCATCGGGAGGCCCTTCGAGCCGGTGGTACGGGTGGATGTGATCACCACAGTCGCCGGAACGGCCCGCTCAGACATGAGTACAGGTACCCGAGCACGTACCTGCGCAGATACTCACCGGCTCGACGGAGACCTCGGCCCACACGGTCTTGCCCACGGGCCGCCGGGGCTCCCACCCCCACCGCACGGCCAGGGCCTCGACGAGGACCAGTCCCCGTCCGGACTCGCCTTCCGGGCACGACGGGGGAACGGAGGCGGGCGGCCGCTTCCCGGCGGCGGCGTCGGCGACCTCGACCCGCACGAGGTGCGCCGCCGCGTCCAGGGCGAGCCGGAGGGCGCAGGCCCGCCCCGGGACCCGGCCGTGCAGCACGGCGTTCGCCGCCAGCTCGGCGACGACGAGGGCGACCGCGCACGACGCGTCCGACGCGGGCGGCCGGCCGCAGTCCTCCATCCACCGGACGGCGAGGCGCCGGGCGAGCCGGGCACCTCGCGGGGTGGCGGCGAACTGCTGGGTCAGCGTGGGGGTTTCCGTCAGCACGGGCGGTCATCCGTCCTTGTCGTACACGAGTCGTCACGTTCCGTGTCCAAGGGTCGGGCGAACGTCCTACGCTCACCAGGGGACGCAGCCTTACTTCTCCACCCGTAAGGAATGGAAGTGACGCCTTGGCCAACGGAATCGACCCCAGCGCGTCGATGGCGGCCCTGTTCGGCGCGCGGGTGCGCCGCCTCCGTACGGCGGCCGGACTGACCCAGGCCGAACTGGGCGAGCGGACACACGTGGTGAGCACCCGCATCACCCAGATCGAGCGGGCGTCCGGCGCGAAGCCCACGCTGGAACTGGCCCGCGCGCTGGACGCGGCCCTCGGAGCGGACGACCTGCTCGTCGAGCTGTGGCCGTACGTGTACCGGGAGGCGTTCCCGGACTGGTCCCGGAAGTTCATGGCGCTGTCGGAACGGGCGGTGGCCGTCCGGCAGTACGCGGCGCATGTGGTGCCGGGTCTGTTGCAGACCGAGGAGTACGCCCGCGCGGTACTGAGCCTGGATGCCCTCCTGGAGGGCGAGGAACAGTTGGAGGAGCGGGTCTCCGCCCGCCTGGGTCGGCAGGACCGGCTGAGCGCGACCGACCGTCCCGAACTCTGGGTGATTCTGGACGAGGCGGTTCTCAGGCGCCCGATCGGAGGGCACGCCGTGATGCGGAGGCAACTGCGACGGCTGCTCGATGCGGCGGCGGAGCGCCACATCACCGTCCAGGTCCTGCCGTTCGACCAAGGCGGGCACGAGGCGATGGGCGGTTCGCTGACCCTTCTCACGCTGCCGGACGGCTCCGAGGTGGCCTACACGGAGGGTTCGGACTACGGCCAACTCATCGAGGAACCGATCAACGTCAGTCGCTACAAGGTGATTTACGATCGGCTGCGGGCGGCCGCGCTGCCCCCGCTCATGTCTCTCGACATGATCCGGTCCGCGATGGAGGGCGACTACCGTGGCTCGAATCTCCCGTCCCGATCTGACCGCCGCCGAGTGGCGCAAGAGCAGCTTCAGCAACCAGGCGGGGGGAGACTGCGTGGAGGTGGCCGACGGATTCGGCCCCCTCGTCCCCGTCCGTGACAGCAAGACCGCCGACGGACCGGCGCTGTGCTTCGAGGCGGCCTCCTGGGCCGCGTTCATAGGTGCGCTGAAGCGGAGTTGAGGCGGATCTCGGGGTCACCGGGTCCTTGCCCGCGAGGGTCCGGTGGGGCGCTGACCTCCTGAAAGAACCGGGGGAAAGAACTCCCCGCCCGCCCACCCTCCCCGGCCGCGCAGCCCCCGTCACTCGTCCGGGTGACCGGCTTGCAGGGGCCGGACGGGGGCGGTTACGTTCGCCGCGACAACCGCACAAAGACATCGGCCCCCGGCCGGGACGGCAATCCCGATCGAGGGCCTGACCGATCAGGAAGCAGTACCTTCCCGATGGCTGACTCGCAGTCTAACGCGCGCCTGCGCGCCGACGCCGGAGCTCCGACGACCGGTGTGATCCACGTCCGCACCCGCCTCACGGCCGACTTCACGGTGCTCTCCAACGCCCTCGCCCAGCGGCGCGGCAGCGCGGTCACCATCGGGGTGGCGGCGTACATCGCGTCCCTGCCCGACGGCTCCCCGGTGAGCATCGCAGCCCTGTGCGCGCACTTCAGCGAGGGCGAGATCCTGATCTCGCGGGCGCTGCGGGAGCTGGAGGCGGCCGGATACCTGGAGCGGCGCCGCGAACGGACGGCCACAGGGCAGGTCCGTACCCGGACGTTCTTCTACGACGTCCCTGCCGGTCGGGCACCGGAGGCGCCCCGCCCCCGGAGGCGCCCGGCACGGGACACGGCTCCCGAGCAGCCGGACGTCGTCCCGCAGCCCGCGTCCGCGCAAGCGCCCGCGCCCGTGACCGTGCCCGCCCTGGCCGACGCCGATCCGAAGGCCGTCGCCGTGCTGTCGTCGCTTCGCCGGATCGACCCGCGTCTCATCCTGTCCGCGTCGGAGGCGGCCCGGCTGGCGCCCGCCGTCGCCGCGTGGCTGGCGGCAGGGGTCGGGCCACGGGAGATCACGGAGGTGCTGACCGCACGGCTGCCCGAGCGGTTCCGGGCGCGTCCGGCGGGCGTTCTGGCGTTCCGGCTCCGCGAGACACCGCTGCCTGTCCCGGCCCTGCCGCCGCAGCGCCCTCCGTCCGAGCGTCCGGCCGTCCCGCCTCTCCAGACCTGCGACGGCTGCGAACGCGCCTTCCGCGCCCCGGGACCGGGCCGCTGCCGGGACTGCCGAGGGCACGGCGCAATTGTGTCCGCGGCGGCCTGAGCCGCCGCTCGGCTCGGTGACATCGTCCGCCGTATCCTGACCACACACGGGAAGGAGCCGTCCATGAGCGTCGACGCGATCGTGCACACCGAGTTCCCCAAGGGTTACACGGTCCTGTTCGGGGCTGACGGAAAGGTGATCATGACCCCGCAGAGCGAGGAGCACTCGAGCACCATCCGGTCCATGCAGATCGACTCGGCTGCCGCACTGGGCCGTCATGCGAAGGTCACCTCCGACGTCTACATCGACTTTCCCGCCGACGAGAACTCCGCCCCCGACCTGGCGATCCTGCGCGAGGACGCCCGCAAGGAGGGCAAGCGCTACAGCTTCGAGGACGTCCTGCTGATCTCCGAGGTCGTCTCGACGTCCTCCGCGCGCAAGGACTACGACGACTGCACGGCGAAGTACGGGCGCTACGGCATTCCGATCTACCTGGTGGTGGATCCCTACGCCCAGGAGGTCGTGCTGCACACCCAGCCGAACGGCTCCGGATACATCGCGGCCCACACGCACAAGTACGGCACGGGCAAGCTTCCGATCCCCCTGGCCGACGGCCGCACCTTCACGCTCGACCTCGACGAGCTGCCGCGTCCCGAGCCGGAGGCGGACGGACGGCCGTAGGCCCGCCCGCCCTCACGCCGACAGGGTCTTCAGGCGGGACGCCGCCTCCTGGAGGACCGCTGTCTGCTTGCAGAAGGCGAAGCGGACGAAGGGGGCGCCCTCCTCGCGGTGGTCGTAGAAGACCGCGGTGGGGATGGCGACCACCCCGGCCCGCTCCGGCAGGGTGCGGCAGAACGCGATGCCGTCGGTCTCGCCGAGCGGGCGGATGTCGGCGGTGATGAAGTAGGTGCCGGCGGGCCGGTAGACCGTGAGGCCCGCCTCCTCCAGACCGGTGGCCAGGATGTTCCGCTTGGCGAGCATGTCGGCGCGGAAGTGCTCGAAGTAGGAGTCCGGGAGCGACAGCGCCTCGGCCACCGCGTACTGGAACGGGCCCGCCGACACGTACGTCAGGTACTGCTTGGCCGAGCGGACGGCCGTGACCAGGGCGGGGGAGGCCGTCACCCAGCCGACCTTCCAGCCCGTGAACGAATATGTCTTGCCCGCCGAGCTGATCGTCACCGTGCGCTCCCGCATGCCCGGGAACGAGGCGAGCGGGATGTGCTCGGCGTCGTCGAAGACCAGGTGCTCGTACACCTCGTCGGTCACGACGAGCAGGTCCCGCTCGACGGCCAGCTCGGCGACCGCCGCCAGCTCCGCGCGGGTGAGGACCGTGCCGGTCGGGTTGTGCGGGGTGTTGAGCAGCAGCAGCCGGGTGCGGTCGGTGACGGCCGCCCGCAGCTCGTCCAGGTCCAGCCGGAAGGCGCCGTCGTGCGGGCGCAGGATGACCGGCACCCGGGTCCCGCCCGCCATGGCGATGCAGGCCGCGTACGAGTCGTAGTAGGGCTCGAGGGCGACCACCTCGTCGCCGGGCTCCACCAGCGCGAGCAGGGCCGCCGCGATGGCCTCCGTGGCGCCCGCGGTGACCAGGACCTCGGTGTCGGGGTCGTACGTCAGGCCGTAGCGCCGCTGCTGGTGCGCGACGACGGCCGCGCGCAGCTCAGGGACGCCGGGGCCCGGCGGGTACTGGTTGCCCCGCCCGTCGCGCAGCGCCCGTACGGCCGCCTCCCGGACCTCCTCGGGTCCGTCGGTGTCGGGGAAGCCCTGCCCGAGGTTGATGGACCCGGTGCTCAGGGCCAGCGCCGACATCTCCGCGAAGATCGTCGTCCCGAACTCGGCGAGCCGGCGGTTCAGCAGGGGGCGCGAGGAGGAGGTCATGCCCGTCATCCTCCGCCCGGGCTCGGGCTTTCCTCAACCCGCACTCGCCGCCCGTCGTCCCGGGCGCGCTGCGTAGAGTGCCTGCGGTCGTGGAGGGGAGAGGGCATTGGACGCGGTCGAGTTCCCGCTGAGCGCCCGGGTGCGTGCGGCCCGGCGGTGGCTGGTGGCCACGAGCGCGGGCGGTGGCGTGCTCGTGGCGGCCACCGCGGCGTCCGTGGTCGCGGGCGCCGCAGGCTGGGTGGCGGTGCCCCGGGCGGTCCAGGCCGTCCTGGTGCTGGTGACGCTGTTCGTGCTGCCCGTCGTCTGGGTGGGCGCGCACGCCGTGTGGGCGCTGCGCGGGCGGGCCGAGCTGTTCGCCGCCGCCGGGGAGCACCCGCGGCGGCGCCCCACCGACCGGCAGCTCGTCGGCCATCTGCGTGACGAGCACCCGCTCACGCCGCTGTGGTGGATGGTCGCCGTCCTCGGCGGCCTCGGCACGCTCTGTCTCGGGTTCGCGCTTCCGTTCGCCCTCGCCGACGGCGCCCTGCTCGCCGGTGCGGTCCTCGGCGCCGGTCTCCTCGTGTCCCTGGCCGCCCTCGGCCTCGCCGTGCCGGGCATCCGCCGCGCCGACCGGCAGGGCGCGGCGGACCGGAAGCGGCGTGCGGAACTGTGGTACCTGCCCGACGCCGTCGAGCGCCGGCTCGCGGTCCCCCTCCTCGGCTCGGGCGACGGGGCACATCTCGGAGCCTGACCCGCGCGCGGCGAATCCTCTGAAGTTGCTCAACTCTGCTTTGGCGCGCGAACGCCCCGGGCATCTCCCCCGCACGCACCGAGCGGCGGCGCCCACGGGGGGATGTCCGGGTCCGTCTCGGGCGAACGGAAGGAGGCCGACGCCATGGTCACAGGACTTGTCGTGGTGCTGGTCGCGGCGGTGTTCGTCCTGGTCTTCGTGTCCATCGCGCGCAACGCCGCGCGACGGTCGGCGAGCCGGGCGCGCGGGCGGGGGCGCGGCTCGAACCGGCGTACCTCGTACAGCCGCAGCAGCGGCGGCAGCAGTGACAGCAGCAGCAACCACAACAGCTGGTGGGTCGGCGGTGGGGACACCGGGTCGTCCTGCGGAAGCTCCTCCTCGTCGTCGTGCTCGAGCAGCTCCTCCTGTTCCAGCGGCTCGTCCTGCGGAGGCGGGTCGTCGTGCGGCGGAGGGGGCGGATGCGGCGGCGGGGGCAGCTGACACGGGGCAGCTGAGCTCCACCCGGCAGGGGGAGCCGCATCCACCACGAGAGCGGAGCCGGTGCCTGGACCGGCCCCGCTCTTCGTTTTCCGGGCGCTCCGGCGCGCGCCCTCTCGCACAGGCGCACGCCGGAGTTGAACAGTTGAGCTGATAAGCCCTCCGAGGGATGGAAACCCTACGAACTTGGGTAAAAACGCTGTGTCGCCGACACAGTTCATGATTCAGTGAAGTTCACCTACGCAGCCCCTCGGACGTCCCACGGACACTCATCCGACCGCCGACAGGGCTGACGGGGCCGACGTCCCGGTGCCGGCAGTGCGACGACGGCCGGCACCTCACCTTCCTCCTGCGTGCCAAGCGGAGCCCATCCATGCTCACGACCCTGAAGACCGCCTACAGCGACACGCGCGCCGCCGACCTGGCCTGGACCCTGGGGCGGGAGCCGCTGCCCGCACTGGCCACGCTCGACCTCGAACTCGACGGGACGAGACTCCAGTTGAGACTGCTCGGCGCCTCCCACCAGATCCTCGTCGACGAGGAGCGGGGACGCTGTTCGGAGACGGTGGCCTGCATCCCCGGCAGCAGCACCCCCCTCCCGCTCGGTGTCGCCAAGCGCGCGGGCGACTGGGAGTACGAGTTCGCCGCCCGGGTCGAGGTACTGTCGCCCGGCCAGTTCGCGGGCCGCGCGCAGGAGTTGCTGGCGCTGGTGGCCGACCACCCGCACGGCCTGGCCGGTGTGTTCCCCGGCAGCCCGTACGCCTTCACCGCCATGCTGGCCCGCCGCCACGAGGGGCAGGTGCACTGGCGGACCTGGCACGCCTACCCGCAGGACGGCCAGTTGGTGGCGACACGGACACGTGTCGGAGTGCGCGTCCCGGCGGGCCCCGGCCGGCCCACGGCGAGCCGACTGCGCCCGCCCGCCGTCCTCGCCGGATAAACCACCGGCACCCCCGGAGCCGCCGATTCCACACGTGTGGGTGACGAAGCGTGCCCCAGGCGTAACGTAGCGTCGGCAACGTGATCGAACCGCACGCACCCGCGCCTCCCGGCACGACGCCCCCCTGGGGCGGCCGGGCGCGGCTGCCGGTCCGGCCGGACACCGGGCGGTTCCTGGTCCTCGCGGGCGTCTTCGTCTGCGCCGCCTGCGGACTCGTGTACGAACTCGAACTCGTCGCGCTCGCGTCCTACTTGATCGGCGACTCGGTCACCCAGGCGTCCGTCGTCCTGTCCGTGATGGTCTTCGCCATGGGCATCGGCTCGCTCGCCGCCAAACGGCTGCGGCCCCGGGCCGCCGCCGGGTTCGGCGCCATCGAGGCGGTCCTCGCGCTGGTCGGCGGGTGCAGCGCCCTCGCCCTGTACGCCGTGTTCGCCTGGACCGGCGACTGGGGCGGCCCCTGGGCGCACGCGCCCCGCGTCCTCCTCGTCGCCTTCTCGCTCGTCATCGGCCTGCTCATCGGGGCCGAGGTTCCGCTGCTGATGGAGCTGATCCAGCGCATCCGCCGCCAGGACGCGGGCGGCGCGGTGGCCGACCTGTTCGCGGCCGACTACGTCGGCGCTCTCGTCGGCGGACTGGCCTTTCCCTTCCTTCTGCTGCCGCTGCTGGGGCAGTTGACGTCGGCCCTGATCACCGGCGGGGTCAACGCGGTCGTGGGCGCGGCGCTCGTCCTCGGGGTGTTCCGCGCCGACCTCGGCCCCCGGGCCCGCCGGGTCCTCCTCGCCGTCAACCTCGCCGTGCTCGGTGTCCTCGGCGCGGCCGCCGTCCTCGTCGACGACTTCGAGCGGGCCGCGCGGCACGCGGTGTACGGGCAGGACGTGCGGGTGGCCGTCCGGACAGGCACCCAGGAGGTCGTCATCACCGGCGGCACCGGCGGCCGGCCCCTCGACCTGTTCCTCGACGGGCGGCTGCGGGTCAGCGGCCGCGACGAGGGCCGCTACCACCAGGCGCTGGTGCACCCCGCGATGAGCGGCGGGCACGCGCGCGTGCTGATCCTCGGCGGCGGCGACGGACTGGCGGCCCGCGAGGTGCTGCGCCACCCCGGCGTGCGCCGGGTCGACATCGTCGAGTCCGACCCCGAGGTGGTCCGCCTGGCCCGCGAGGACCCGCCGCTGTCCCGGCTCAACGGGTACGTCCACGGCGACGCCCGTGTCCGGGTGCGGGACTCCGACGCCTTCCACCTGCTGCGGTCGGTGCCGCCGGGCTCGTACGACGTGATCGTCTCCGATCTGCCCGACCCCGGTGTGACCGACAGCGCCAAGCTGTACTCGCAGGAGTTCTACGGCCTCGCCCGCCGCGCCCTCGCCCCGCACGGCCGGCTCGCCGTGCACGCCGGGTCCCTCACCCCTGACCCCCGTGTCCTGTGGACCGTCGAGGCCACCCTGCGCGCCGCCGGGCTGCGGACCACCCCGTACTCGCTCGCGGTGCGCGATCCGGCGGCGGGTCCGGCGCGGGCACCGGACGACTGGGGTTTCGTACTGGCCGGGCGGGACGGCCCGCCGCCGCTGCGGGCCGGGACGGGCGCGCTCACCCGCGCGGGCCTCGCGGCGGGGGTGCGGGCGGCCGAGGCGTCCCGGATCGGCGGGCTGCCGCCGTCGACGCTCGTGCATCCGCGCTACTGAGCGGCCCGCCTCCGCGCCACTGAGCGGCCCCCGCCGCATCCGGCCCCCGAATCCCGGGATTGTGTGGGTGCGGTTCACGCCATGCTGGGTAGGCTCGATCGGCATGGAGCATGAGGTGTTCGTTCCGGTCGCGGCCGAGCGGCTCAGGGAGGTGCTGGCCGACCCCGTGCGGGTCGCCCGCGCGGTCCCCGGGCTCCAGCAGGACGCCGGAGCCGAACCCGTCGCGGGGCGCCTGAAGCTGCGCGTCGGCGGGCACACCATCACCTACCGGGGTGCCGTGCGCGTCACCGCGCGGGACGACGGGGCGTACGCCGTGGAGGGCGACGCGAGCGAGGCCCGCGGGACCGGTTCCGTGAAGCTCGCGCTCACCCTGCGCGCGCGGGACGCCGACGGCGGAACGACGCTCGCCGTCGAGGGCGGTGCCTTGGCCGACGGACGGATCACCGAGTTCGAGGCCGACGCCGTGCACGCGGCCGTCACCCGGCTGCTGAACCGGTTCGCCGAGCGGCTCGGCGCGGTGGCGGCGGAGTCCGCCGGACCGGAGGCCGCCGCGGAAGGGGTCGAGGAGGCGCTGGCACCCGGCGAGTTCGAGCCCCGCGTGACCAGCGACTTCGAGACGACCCCGGACGCGGAGGACCCGCCGGTGCCCGACCCGGCGTCCGTGTTCGACACCGAGGTGCCGCCCCCGGCGCTCGATCCGGAGGCCGACATGGACACGGAACCCGACGACGAGGCCGACGAGGACGACGAGGAGGCGCCCGTGGCGGAGGCCGCGCACGCCCGGCGCACGATGATCGGGCGCAGCGCCGAGGAGGTCGACCACGCCCCGCCGCGCGGCCGGTACGCGCCGGTGCCGCCTCCCCAGTCCCTCGCGCCCAACTCGGCGCTGCGCTGGGCCGCCCCGGCCGCCGCGGTCGTCCTGGCCTCGGCGATCGTGGCCGGCCGGATGCTGCGCCGCCGCCGCTGACCCGCCGGGCGGTCTTGATCGCCCCCGGTAGGGTCGTCCTGTGGGTACCGAACAGATCACGCTGACCGCGGGCGACGCGGAGGTGGACGTGCTGCCGGGCAACGGCGGACGGGTCGGGGGGCTGCGCGTCGGCGGGACGGAGCTGCTGCGGCAGGGGGAGCGGTTCGGCTGCTTCCCGATGGTGCCCTGGTGCGGGCGCATCCGCGACGGCCGCTTCCGCGACGGCGCCGAGGTACGGCAGATGCCGCTCAACGCGCCGCCCCACGCCATCCACGGCACGGCCCGCGACGGCGCCTGGAAGGTCGCCCGGCACACCGGCGCCGAGACCGTCCTCACCTACGACCTCGTCGAGCCGTGGCCCTACCCGGGCCGGGTCACCCAGGTGGTCGCGCTCACCCCGGACAGCCTCACCCTGACCATGTCCGTGGAGACGTACGACGCGTCCTTCCCGGCGCAGATCGGCTGGCACCCCTGGTTCAACCGCAACCTCGGTGACGGCGGCCAGGACGTGCGGCTCGACTTCACCCCGGCCTGGCAGGAGGAGCGCGGCGACGACCACCTCCCCACCGGCAACCGGATCGAGCCGGTGCCCGGCCCCTGGGACGACTGCTTCGGGATGCCTGGCGGCGTCGACGTCACCCTCACCTGGCCCGAGCGGCTGGAGCTGAAGGTGACCAGCCGCGAGGAGTGGGTCGTCGTCTACGACGAGCAGGAGGCCGCCGTCTGCGTCGAACCGCAGACCGGGCCGCCCGACGGCCTGAACAGCCTCCCCCGCCTGGTCACGCCCCTGGAGCCGCTGGAGGCCACGACCGTCTGGACCTGGCGGCGCCTCTAAGCTGGGCGGCATGACTGACGTTCGCGCGGCGCTGCTGCAGCAGATCAAGGACAAGGCCGTGGTGCACGGCAAGGTGACCCTGTCGTCGGGCCTCGAGGCCGACTACTACGTCGACCTGCGCCGCGTCACCCTCGACGGCGAGGCCGCCCCGCTGGTCGGGCAGGTGCTGCTCGACCTGACCGCCGACCTGGAGTTCGACGCCGTGGGCGGGCTGACCATGGGCGCCGACCCGGTCGCCGCCGCCATGCTGCACGCCGCCGCCGCGCGCGGCCGCAGGCTCGACGCGTTCGTCGTCCGCAAGGCCGCCAAGGCGCACGGCCTCCAGCGCCGTGTCGAGGGCCCGGAGATCGCCGGCCGCCGCGTGCTCGTCGTCGAGGACACCTCCACCACCGGCGGTTCACCGCTCACCGCCGTCGAGGCCGTCCGCGAGGCGGGCGCCGAGGTCGTCGGCGTCGCGACCATCGTCGACCGGGCCACCGGCGCCGCCGAGAAGATCCGCGAGGGAGCCCAAGTGCCGTACGTGTACGCGTACTCCAAGGACGACCTCGGCCTGGACTGACCCCGCTCGCCGGCCGGGTCCGTCTCGGCTGGTGACAGACGCTCGGAGCATCCGGGTTCGTCTGGAAAGATGGGCGCCGACGACGACGTCACACCCCCCAAGGTCTAGGTCAGGGCCAAGAAGAACGCCGTACGCAGTACGCCGACCCGCACACTCCAAGGAGCGGACAGATGCCCATCGCAACCCCCGAGGTCTACAACGAGATGCTCGACCGGGCGAAGGCAGGCAAGTTCGCCTACCCGGCCATCAACGTGACCTCCTCCCAGACCCTGCACGCGGCCCTGCGCGGCTTCGCGGAGGCGGAGAGCGACGGCATCATCCAGATCTCCACGGGTGGTGCCGAGTTCCTGGGCGGTCAGCACAACAAGGACATGGTCACCGGCGCCGTCGCCCTGGCCGAGTTCGCGCACATCGTCGCCGAGAAGTACGACATCACCGTCGCGCTGCACACCGACCACTGCCCGAAGGACAAGCTCGACGGGTACGTCCGCCCGCTGCTCGCGGTGTCCGAGGAGCGCGTCGCGCGCGGTGAGAACCCGCTGTTCCAGTCGCACATGTGGGACGGCTCGGCGGAGACCCTCGCCGACAACCTCGCCATCGCGCAGGAGCTGCTGGAGCGCGCCCGCGCCGCCAAGATCATCCTCGAGGTCGAGATCACCCCGACCGGCGGCGAGGAGGACGGCGTCTCCCACGAGATCAACGACTCCCTCTACACCACGGTCGACGACGCGATCCGCACCGCCGAGGCCCTCGGCCTCGGTGAGAAGGGCCGCTACCTGCTCGCCGCGTCCTTCGGCAACGTCCACGGCGTGTACAAGCCGGGCAACGTCGTGCTGCGTCCCGAGCTGCTGAAGGAGCTCAGCGAGGGCGTCGCCGCCAAGTTCGGCAAGGCGTCGCCGTTCGACTTCGTCTTCCACGGCGGCTCCGGCTCCACCGAGCAGGAGATCGCGACCGCGCTGGAGAACGGCGTCGTCAAGATGAACATCGACACCGACACCCAGTACGCGTTCACGCGTCCGGTCGCGGACCACATGTTCCGCAACTACGACGGCGTCCTGAAGGTCGACGGCGAGGTCGGCAACAAGAAGACCTACGACCCGCGGACCTGGGGCAAGCTCGCCGAGGCGTCCATGGCCGCGCGCGTGACCGAGGCCTGCACGCACCTGCGCTCCGCCGGTACGAGGATCAAGTAGTCCCCGTCCCCCCGAGGGGACCCGTGAGCCCGGCGCCTGCCCTTGGCGCCGGGCTCGCTGTATACCTGGGGGCATGCCCGATGTGCGGCTGGCCTCCTCGCAGGGCCGGTGGATCCTGCTCACCACCGTCCTCGGCTCCAGCATGGCGATGCTGGACTCCACCGTCGTCAACGTCGCCCTGCCGCGCATTGGCCGCGACCTCGGCGCCGACCTCGCCGCCCTCCAGTGGACCGTCAACGCGTACATGCTGACGCTGGCCGGGCTCATCCTGCTCGGCGGCTCCCTCGGCGACCGGTACGGACGGCGCCGGCTCTTCGTCGTGGGCGTGGTGTGGTTCGCGGCGGCCTCGCTGCTGTGCGGGCTCGCGCCCGGCGTCGAGGTGCTGATCGCCGCCCGCGCCCTGCAGGGCGTCGGCGGGGCGCTGCTCACCCCCGGGTCGCTGGCGCTGATCCAGGCGTCCTTCCACCCCGACGACCGGGCCCGTGCCGTCGGCCTGTGGTCCGGGTTCGGGGGGATCGGGGCGGCCGTCGGGCCGTTCCTGGGCGGCTGGCTGGTCGACGGGCCGGGCTGGCGCTGGGTCTTCCTGCTGAACGTGCCGGTGGCGCTGGTGTGCGCGCCGATCGCCGTGCGGCACGTCCCCGAGTCGGGCGACGCGACCCGGCACGGCCGCTTCGACGTGCTCGGGGCCGCCCTGGGCGCGCTGGCCCTGGCCCTCGTGACGTACGCGCTGATCGAGGCGCCGAAGGGGTCGGCGACCGTCGCGGTGGCGGCGGTGGCCGGCGTGGGCGCCGGGTTCGCCTTCGTCCGGGTCGAACGGCACCGGAGCGATCCGATGATGCCGCCCGACATCTTCCGCTCGCGGCAGTTCACGGCCGTCAACCTGGTCACGCTGTGCGTGTACGCGGCCTTCGGCGGCTTCTTCTTCCTGGCCGCGCTCCAGCTCCAGGTGGTCGCCGGGTACTCGGCGCTCGCGGCCGGCGCGGCGCTGCTGCCGACGACCGGGCTGATGCTGCTGTTCTCGGCGCGGTCCGGTGCCCTCGCGGACCGGATCGGGCCGCGGGTGCCGCTGACCGTGGGGCCGCTGGTGTGCGCGGCCGGGATGCTGCTGATGCTGCGGGTGGGCCCGGACGCCGTGTACGTGTCCGACGTGCTGCCCGCGCTGCTGGTGCTGGGCACCGGCATGGTCACGCTGGTCGCTCCGCTGACGGCGACCGTCCTCGGGTCCGTCGACACCGCCCGGGCGGGGCTGGCCAGCGGGATCAACAACGCGGCGGCGCGGGCGGCGGGGCTGATCGCGGTGGCCGCCCTGCCGCTGCTGGCGGGGATGGGCGAGGAGGCGTACCGGTCGGCGCCGGCGTTCGACGCCGCGTTCCGGCGGGCCATGCCGATCTGTGCGGGGGTGCTGGTGGTGGGGGCGGTGGTGGCGTTCGCGACGGTGCGGACGTTGC
The DNA here is from genome assembly GCF_042731455.1 of Streptomyces sp. NPDC059852. Classification (NCBI taxonomy): domain Bacteria; kingdom Bacillati; phylum Actinomycetota; class Actinomycetes; order Kitasatosporales; family Streptomycetaceae; genus Streptomyces; species Streptomyces sp. NPDC059852. The sequence continues at coordinate 42,615 of NZ_JBHWJK010000010.1, forward strand.
CGGCGGGGTGCCGGAAGCCGGAGTGCCTGCGGCACGGCTCCGTGGTGACGCCGCCGCTGGAGGGGCAGGGGAGTCGGGGGCGGCTGGGGGAGTGACGGGGGCTGCCTGCGTGAGGCCGGGGTGGGCCGATGGACCACACTGGGACCATGGCCATTCACGAGAACCTGCTCGGGGGTCCGCCCCCGACCCATCTGCCCGACGACCCGGAGCCCCGCGAGGCGCTCGCGAGCGGTACCGCGCCCTCGGAGGTCGCCGCCCGGTACCCGACCTCCTCCCTGGCCTGGGCCCAGCTCGCCGACGAGGCGTTCGAGCGGGGCAGCGTCGTCGAGTCGTACGCCTACGCCCGGACCGGCTACCACCGCGGTCTGGACGCGCTGCGCCGCAACGGCTGGAAGGGCCATGGGCCCGTGCCGTGGGAGCACGAGCCGAACCGGGGCTTCCTGCGGGCCCTGCACGCCCTCGCCCGGGCCGCCGGGTCGATCGGCGAGCAGGAGGAGTACGAGCGCTGCTCGCAGTTCCTGAAGGACTCCTCGCCGACGGCCGCCCAGACCCTGGGCTAGGTCGTTCGGCCCGGCGCGAGGCCCGCCCGGTGTGACCGGGCGGGCCTTGCGGGGTTCCGGGGACATGACTGAGGATGCCGGTGGGGACCGGGGCCCCTTTGCCGATAACGGCAGGGCGGACCGCTACCCGGAGTTACACAGGAGACAGCGATGTCCCAGCAGGCTCATCGGTCCGCGGACACCACCGCGGGGACTCAGGAGCCCGAGACCCCGAATCTCGACTTCGCGGGTACGACACCGTACGAGGACTACGTCAAGGCGGACGTCCTCACCCACCTGCAGCACACCCTCTCCGACGATCCCGGAGAGATGGTCTTCCTGGTCACGACCCAGGTCATGGAGCTGTGGTTCACCGTCATCGTCCACGAGTGGGAGACCGCGGCCCGCGCGCTGCGCGAGGACCGCCCCGGTGTGGCGGTCGACGCCCTCAAGCGGTCCGTGCGGGAGCTGGAGGCCCTGAACGCCTCCTGGACGCCGCTCGGACAGCTCACGCCGGCCCAGTTCAACTCGTACCGCAGCGCCCTCGGCGAGGGCTCCGGCTTCCAGTCCGCGATGTACCGGCGGCTGGAGTTCCTGCTCGGCGAGAAGTCGGCGTCGATGCTGGTCCCGCACCGCGGCGCCCCGCGCGTCCACGCGGAGCTGGAGAAGGCCCTGCACGAGCCGAGCCTGTACGACGAGGTGCTGCGCTTCCTCGCCCGGCGCGGCCACGCGATCCCTGAGGCGGTGCTCACCCGGGACGTCACCCGCCGCTACGAGCCCTCGGAGGCCGTCGAGGCGGTCTGGGCGGAGATCTACACCGGCGACCAGAACGCCGAGCTCACCCGTCTGGGCGAGGCGCTCACGGACGTCGCCGAACTGGTGTGGCGCTGGCGCAACGACCACCTGGTCGCCACCCGCCGCGCGATGGGCGCCAAGGCCGGCACCGGCGGCTCGGCCGGAGTGGCCTGGCTGGAGAAGCGTGCCCAGAAGAACGTCTTCCCGGAGCTGTGGACGGCGAGGTCCCATGTCTGAGCCGGCCGAGCTCGCCGCGCGGGCCGAGAAGCTGGACGCCGACGACGAACTCGCCGCCAAGCGCGCGGAGTTCGTCCTGGACGACGTCGTCTACCTCGACGGCAACTCCCTGGGCGCCCTGCCCGCGCACGTCCCCGGCCGCGTCGAGGACGTCGTGCGCCGGCAGTGGGGCGAACTGCGCATCCGCTCCTGGGACGAGAGCGGCTGGTGGACCGCGCCGGAGCGGATCGGCGACCGGATCGCCCCGCTGGTCGGCGCGGCGCCCGGGCAGATCGTCGTCGGCGACTCCACCAGCGTCAACGTGTTCAAGGCGCTGGTGGCCGCCGTGCGGATCGCCGGGGACGGCCGCGACGAGATCCTCGTCGACGCCACCACGTTCCCCACGGACGGGTACATCGCCGAGTCGGCGGCCCGGATGACCGGCCGTACGCTGCGGCCCGTGACGCCCGCCGAGGTGCCGGACGCGCTGGGCGACCGTACGGCCGCCGTGCTGCTCAACCACGTCGACTACCGCACCGGGCGGCTGCACGACCTGCCGTCGCTCACGGCGGCCGTGCGCGCGGCGGGCGCGGTGTCCGTGTGGGACCTGTGCCACAGCGCGGGCGCGCTGCCGGTCGGGCTGGACGAGCACGGCGTGGACCTGGCGGTCGGCTGCACCTACAAGTACCTGAACGGCGGCCCGGGTTCACCGGCGTACCTGTATGTGCGCCGGGGTCTGCAGGACCGGTTCGACTCGCCGCTGCCGGGGTGGAACTCGCACGCCGAACCCTTCGGGATGCACCGGGACTTCACCGCGGCCCTCGGCGCCGCACGCGGCCGGGTCGGCACACCCGACATCCTGTCCATGCTCGCCCTGGAGGCGGCCCTGGACGTGTGGGACGGGGTGCCGGTGGAGGCGGTACGGACCAAGTCGCTGGCGCTGACGGACTTCTTCCTGGAGTGCGTCGAGGCGTACGCGCCCGCCGGGCGGGTGGAGTCGGTGACGCCGGCCTCCCACGCCGAGCGCGGCAGCCAGGTGGCGCTGCGCTGCGCGGACGCCGGGGACGTGATGAGGGAGCTGATCGCGCGGGGCGTGGTCGGCGACTTCCGCCACCCGGACGTGCTGCGCTTCGGCTTCACCCCGCTGTACGTGTCCTTCGCGGACACCGAGCGGGCGGCCCGCGTCCTGGCGGACGTGCTGGGGGCCTAGGGGGCGTTCAGGCCACGAACACCCCCGCCGCCGCGGCGGCGTGCGCGGCGCGTGCGGCGCGGTCCGCGGCGGGGGCGTCCGGGGCCGTCCCGGTCGTCAGCAGCCCGTAGTAGAGGGGTGCCGACACCGCCCGCACGACCGCGCGCGCGTCGGTGCCGGCGGGGAACTCCCCGCGCCCGACGGCCTGTTCGACGCAGGGCGCCCACTCGGCGACCCGTGCCTCGTAGAACCGGCGCAGGGCCGCCGCCGTGCGGTCGTCGCACGCCGCCGCCGCGATGACCGCGCGGAACAGCGGCCCCTGCCGGGGGTCGGACAGGGTGCGCCGCACCAGCGTGGCGTTGGCCCGCAGGTCGCCCAGCGCTGTTCCGGTCTCCTCACGCGGCGAGGACTCCTCGGCCATCTCCGCGAGCAGGTCCGTGACCAGTCCGGTCGCCGAGCCCCAGCGCCGGTACACGGTCGTCCTGCCGACCTCCGCCCGGCGGGCGACGTCCGCGAGGTCGAGGTCGTGGAACCCGTGTTCCGCCAGCACGTCCCCGGTGGCCCGCAGCACGGCCGCGCGGACACGGGCGGTACGCCCTCCGGGACGGACGGTGCCGGGTTCGGCGGACATTTCGGCCTCCTTGGTGCACACGGTGGGCGCGGTGCGTCCCGCGCGGCCAGCGTAACGGCACCACGGGACCGTTTGATCCTCACCGTGCGTGACAGGCGTGTGTTCGCGCACGTCATCCGCCTGATACCGTCCCCGCCAACGGCCGAGGTGTCCCCCTGGTCCGTCACCCCCGCTTCCGTCCAAATCCGTTTCATCGCTGAGAGGTTGGAGCATGCCGGACGACGTCGCCGCTGCCCGGGACGCCGCCGAGGAGGAGTCGGCCTTCTCGCACCCGCCCGTCGAACCCGACGCCACCGCCTCCTACGGCGCCCACCCCGACCAGGTCGTCGACTTCTACGCGCCGCGCGGCACCGACGTGCCCGCCGGACCGGCACCCCTGGTCGTCCTGCTGCACGGCGGTGCCTGGCGGGCCGCCTACGACCGGCGGCACCTCACCCCGTTCGCGGGCTTCCTGGCCCGGCGCGGCTTCGCCGTGGCGAACGTGGAGTACCGGCGCGGCGCCGAAGGGTCCGACACGGACGCCGGGCGCTGGCCGGACACCTTCGACGACGTCGCCGCCGCCCTGGACGCGCTGCCCGCGCTGGCCCGGGAGGCGCTGCCGCAGGCCGACGCGCGCCGGATGGTGCTCGCCGGGCACTCCGCCGGCGGGCACCTGGCGCTGTGGGCGGCCGCCCGGCACGTCCTGCCCGCCGGCTCCGGCTGGCGCACCGACGGGCCCCCGCCGCTGCGCGGAGTCGTGGCGCTCGCGCCGATCGCCGACCTCTCCGTCGCCGACAAGCTGGACGTGTGCGGCGGCGCCGTACGCCAGTTCCTCGGCAGCGGACCGGAGTACGCCGAGCGGCAGCCGTACGCCGATCCGGCGCTGCTGCTGCCCACCGGCATCGCGACCACGCTGGTCCAGGGCCGTACCGACATCGTGGTCCCGCAGGCCGTCGCCGAGGCGTACGCGGACGCGGCGGCGAAGGCGGGCGAGGTGGCCGGGCTGACCCTGCTGGAGGACGTCGGCCACTTCCCGCTGATCGACCCCTCCGCGGACGCCTGCGCGGTCGTCGCCGAGGAGATCGCCCAGCTGGCGTGGTGAGCGGGCGGGCCGTGGCCCACCGCCCCGGCCGCACCCCCCGCGACCTGCGGTGCTCCCCGTAGTACCTGAGATGTACGCAGGAGAACCCGCCTCCATGGGGACGACCGGGCCCCCGCCCTGCGCCTACGGTGCTGTACGTGACCGAGACGACCCAGATGCCGCCCCCGCCGCCGGGCGACGCGGGCAAGCAGCGCAGCCCGGAGTACCGGCTGGCCCGCAACTCGCTGCAGGGACTGCGCGACGACCTGTTCCGCGACCCGTTCGCCTACCGCCCGCTGCCGCCCTGGCGTACCGACGGCCCGTTCCTGCGCCGGCTGCCCGCCCGGGCGCGTACCGCCGCCGAACGCCTCCCGCACGCCGTGGTCGCCGGGATCGCGCTGTTCACCCTGCTGATCGGCACCCTGTCCGGCAGCGAGCCCGGCGGGGACGGCAGGGCCCTGCTGACCGGTCTGCTGTGCGCGCTGCCCGTCGTCACCACGCTGACCCGGCCCGTCGGCGCCTTCTGGCTGTCCCTCGCGATCACACCGGTGACCGCGGCCCTCAACGGCGGCGGGTCGGACTGGCCGTGGATGCCCGGCGCGTTCCTCTGCCACCTCACGGTGCTGGTCGTGGTGGCGCTGCGCACCCGTCCCCGCACCGCCGTCTGGATGTGGGTCGTCACCGCCGTGTACGTCGTCCTCTCGGACGGCGTCATCGGAGGGTCGTACTACTACTCCAACGGCGCCCCGATGCTGGTGACGTCCGCGTTCGCCCTGCTCGTGGTGTCCCTGCGGCACGTCCGTCAGGCCGCGCAGCAGGAGGTGACCGCCCAGCAGACGGTCACCGCGCAGGAGCGGTCCCGGCGCACCCTGCTGGAGGAGCGCACCACCATCGCCCGCGAACTGCACGACGTGGTCGCCCACCACATGTCGGTCGTCGCCATCCAGGCCGAGGCCGCGCCCTACCGGGTGGAGAACCCGCCCGAGGAGCTGGAGCGCGCCTTCGCCACCATCCGGGAGAACGCGGTCGCCGCCCTCACCGAGCTGCGCCGCATCCTCGGTGTGGTCCGCGCCGAGGACTACGAGGCGCCGGACGCCCCGCAGCCCACCCTCGCCGACCTGGACGCCCTCCTCGCCAATGTGCGGGAGGCCGGGCTCGACGTGCGCAAGACGGTGACCGGCGCGGTCCGCGACCTGCCGCCCGGCGTGGAGCTGTCCGCGTACCGGATCGTGCAGGAGGCGCTCAGCAACAGCCTGCGGCACGCGCCCGGCGCGAGCGCCCAGGTCGAGGTCGGCTACGTTCTCGGCGGGCTCGGCCTGCGCATAGTCAACGGCCCGCCGCCCGCGTCGGCCCTGGTGAAACCGTCGCCGGGCGCCGGGCACGGCATCACCGGCATGCGGGAGCGGGTCTCCATGCTCAACGGGCGGATGACGGCCGCCGCGACGGACGACGGCGGCTACGAGGTGGCGGTGTTCCTGCCCGTCGAGGCGGCCGCGGAGGACAGCGCATGACCATCCGGGTACTGATCGCCGACGACCAGATGATGGTCCGTGAGGGCTTCTCGGTCCTGCTGAACGCGATGCCGGACATCGAGGTCGTCGGGGAGGCCGTCAACGGCCGCGAGGCGGTGGAGCGGGTCCGTGAGCTGGCCCCGGACGTGGTGCTGATGGACATCCGCATGCCCGAGCTGAACGGCATCGAGGCGACCCGCGAGATCGTCGCCGCCGACGGGGCGGCGAAGGTGCTGGTGCTGACCACGTTCGACCTCGACGAGTACGTGTACCAGGCGCTGCGGGCCGGGGCGTCGGGCTTCCTGCTGAAGGACGCCTCCGCGCGCCAGCTCGCGGACGGGGTGCGGGTCGTGGCCGCCGGGGAGGCGCTGCTCGCCCCGTCGGTCACCCGGCGGCTGATCACCGAGTTCTCCAAGCTGTCCGACGCCCCGCGCGCGATGTCGTCCGCGCACGCGGCGTACGGGGAGTTGACCGAGCGGGAGACGGAGGTGCTGGTGCTGATCGCGCAGGGCCTGTCGAACTCCGAGATCGCCGAGCGGCTCGTGGTCGCCGAGTCCACGATCAAGACCCACGTCAGCCGCATCCTGGTCAAGCTCGGGCTGCGCGACCGGACGCAGGCGGCGGTGTTCGCGTACGAGGCCCGGCTGGTCACACCCGGCTAGCGGACCCTCGCGGGGCTACGGTGACCCCATGGAGCAGCGCATCACCCTGATCACGCTGGGAGTATCCGACCTCGCCCGCGCGAAGTCCTTCTACGCGGCGCTGGGCTGGCGGGGGCAGGAGGTCGAGGAGACCGTCTTCTTCCAGGCGGGCGGCCTCGGGCTGGTGCTGTGGAGCCGGGAGAAGCTGGCCCGGGACTGCGGCCTCGAGCCGGGGCGGCCCGGCGTCTTCGGCGGCGTCGTCCTCGCGCACAACGTCCGCTCGCGGGCGGAGGTCGACGCCCTGCTCGCGGCCGTGCCGGAGGCGGGCGGGACGGTCACCAAGCCGGCGGCCGTCAACGTCGTCGGCTTCTACTCCGGGGCCTTCACCGACCCCGACGGGCACCCGTGGGAGGTCGCGCACAACCCGTCCTTCCCGCTGGCCGACGACGGCACGGTCACGCTCCCGGACTTCGGCGCCGCGTAGAGGGCACCCCCTGGAACCCTGGTCAGAAGGGGGGACGGCGGTCTACCGTCCGTCCATGGCAGCTCCTTCCGACCTCGGCTTCGACCCCTGGGACCCGGCGTTCCTCGCCGACCCGTACCCCGCCTACGCCGAACTGCGCGCCCGGGGCCGGGTGCACTGGTTCGAGCCCACGAACCAGTGGCTGGTGCCGCACCACGCCGACGTCTCCGCGCTGCTGCGCGACCGCCGGCTCGGGCGGACGTACCTGCACCGGTTCACCCACGAGGAGTTCGGGCGCAGCGCGCCGCCGCCGGAGCACGAGCCGTTCCACACGCTCAACGACCACGGCATGCTCGATCTGGAGCCGCCGGACCACACCCGTATCCGGCGCCTGGTGTCGAAGGCGTTCACCCCGCGCACGGTGGAGCGGCTGCGGCCGTACGTGCGCGACCTCGCGGGCGAGCTGGTGGCCGGGCTGGTCGAGCGGGGCGGCGGCGATCTGCTGAAGGAGGTCGCCGAGCCGCTGCCGGTCGCCGTGATCGCGGAGATGCTCGGCATCCCGGAGGCCGACCGCGGGCCACTGCGCCCCTGGTCGGCGGACATCTGCGGGATGTACGAGCTGAACCCGTCCGAGGAGACGGCGGCGAAGGCGGTCCGCGCGTCGGTGGAGTTCTCCGACTACCTGCGGGAGCTGATCGCGGCCCGCCGCAAGGAGCCGGGCGACGACCTGATCTCCGGGCTGATCGCGGCGCACGACGAGGACGACCGGCTCACCGAGCAGGAGATGATCTCGACGGCCGTCCTGCTGCTCAACGCCGGGCACGAGGCCACGGTGAACGCCACCGTCAACGGCTGGTGGGCGCTGTTCCGCAACCCCGGCCAGCTCGCGGCGCTGCGCGCCGACCACACGCTGATCCCGTCCGCGATCGAGGAGCTGATGCGCTACGACACCCCGCTCCAGCTCTTCGAGCGCTGGGTGCTGGACGACATCGAGATCGACGGCACCACGATCCCGCGCGGCGCGGAGATCGCCATGCTCTTCGGCTCCGCCAACCACGACCCGGCCGTCTTCGCCGACCCGGAGCGCCTGGACCTGACTCGCGCGGAGAACCCGCACATCTCCTTCAGCGCGGGCATCCACTACTGCATCGGGGCCCCGCTGGCCCGTATCGAACTGGCGGCCTCGATGACGGCCCTCCTGGAACAGGCCCCGGACCTGCGCCCGTCCGCGGACCCCGAGCGCAAGCCGAACTTCGTGATCCGGGGGCTGGAGGGCCTGCGGGTCGAGGTGGGCTGATCACCCGATGGACTGATGCTCATGTGAACGGCCCGCGTCGCGGCCGCGTGCTCGGCACGCTGGTGCCCGCCTGCGAAGGGAGGCACCATGACGGTTATGGCAGAGCGTGCGTCGTCTCAGTTGTCGGTGGACATGTTCGAGCGGATCGCCGAGTTCGCCGAGCGTGAGGACGAGACCGTCAGGTTCGAGTTCATCGACGGACGGATCGGGCTCAGGAAGTTGACTAACGGACGACACGGCGAGATCGCCATGTGGTTGGCGTTCCACTGCAAGCAGGCACGCCCCGACCTCAACCTCAATGTGACGGGACAGGGGCTGAAGGTCGCGGCCTACCGTGAGGGCCGCGCCAGGCCCGACGCGGTGCTGGCGCCCGTCGGGCACTTCAACGCGCAGGGCACCTGGGCCGAACCCGAGGGTGTCCTCATGGCGGTCGAGATCACGTCCTACGACTCGGACACCCACAGGCGCGATCGTGTGGAGAAGCCTCAGGCGTACGCCGAGGCGGGCATCCCGGTCTACCTGCTGATCGACCGTGACGCCTCATCGATCCTGGTCCACAGTGCTCCGGACGGTTCGGACGGCTACCGGGACATTCACGTGGTCAAGTTCGGCGGCAAGGTCACACTCCCGGACCCCGTCGGCATCGACATCGACACCGCCGAGCTCAAGGACGTCGTCGACTGACCCTCTCACCCCGCCACATCCCGCCCCCGCAACCCCGCCAGCCCCGCCGCCGTGAGTGCCGTCGCCAGGGCGAGGAGGGTGACGACCGGGGGCCACTCCATCGTTCCGCCCGGGAGCTTGGGGAGGTGGCCGTAGGGAGAGAGGTCCAGGACCGTCCGCGGTACGTCCAGGGCGGGGCCGACCCAGCCGATCAGGAGGACCGCGCCGGCGATGCCCCACGCCGCCGTCGCCGCCCGGGGCAGCACCCCGTACAGCAGCACCGCCAGGGCGCCGACCAGCCAGATCGCGGGAAGCTGGACGAGGCAGCCCGCGAGGAGGGGGCCGATGTCGCGGCCGTGGCCGGCGGCGAGGCCCAGGCCCGCGAGGAACATGATCAGGGCCGAGCCGGCGAAGGCGATCAGCAGATGCCCGGCGGCCCAGCGCACCCGGCCCACCGCGTTCGCCAGCACGGGCTCCGCGCGCGCCGAGGTCTCCTCGCCGTGCAGGCGCAGGACCGCGCCGACCACGAACAGGGCGGCGACCAGCCCGAGCATCCCGGTCATCGAAGCCAGGAACGCGTCCGTCAGGCCCGACCGGCCGCCCATGCGCTCGAAGACCGCGCGGGCGCCGGCGTTGTCGCCGACCAGGTCGGCCACCCCGTCGGCCAGTCCGCCGTACACGACCCCGGCCAGGAAGAACCCGATGCCCCAGCCGAGGAGGGAGCCGCGCTGGAGCCGCCAGGCCAGCGCCGCCGGTGTGCCGAGCCGGCCCGTCGCGGGGCCGGGCCGGGCGGGCCAGAAGCTCATGCCGACGTCCCGGCGCCCGGTGAGCGCGTACGCCACCGCCGCCTGGGCGCAGACCGCCACCGCGCACAGCCACAGCACCCACCAGCGCTCCCCGGCGAACGCGCGCAGGTTCTCCAGCCAGCCCAGCGGGGACACCCAGGTCAGGGCCGAGGAACCGTCGTCCGACGCGGCGTCGCCCGCCGCGCGCAGCACGAACGCGGCGCCCAGCAGCCCGGCCGTCAGCCCTCGCGCGAGCCGCGCGCTCTGCGTGAACTGGGCGACGATCGCCGCCAGGGTCGCGAAGACCATGCCGGTCCCGGCGAGCCCCAGCCCGAAGGCGAGCGCGCCCGCGACGCCGAGGCCGGCCAGTCCGGCCGTGACGAGCAGGGCCAGGGCGGCGTTCGCGACGGCCGCCGCCAGCAGTGCGGCGGTCAGCGCCGCCCGGCGCCCCACCATCCCGGCGGCGACCAGCTCCTGACGTCCGCTCTCCTCCTCGTCCCGGGTGTGCCGGACGACCACGAGCAGGCTCATGACGGCGGCGAGCACCCCCGCGTAGACGCCGACCCGCCAGGCCGTCAGGGCGCCGGTGGAGTCGTCGAAGACGGGGCCGACCAGCGCCCGGAAGGACGGGTTCGCGGCGGTGCCGCGCAGCAGGTCGGCCCGCTCGGCGGGGGTGCCGTACAGGTTCTCCAGGGTGCCCGGCATGGAGAGGACCATCAGGGCGTTCACCGCCACCCACACCGGGATCAGCACCCGGTCGCGGCGCAGGGCGAGACGCAGCAGCACACCGGTGCCGGCGAGGGGACGCGAGCCGGCGGACGCGAGCGCGACGGCGGTCATCGGGCGGCCCCCTCGCGCACGGCGCCTGCCTGGTAGTGCCGCAGGAACAGCTCCTCCAGGGTGGGCGGCGCCGACGTCAGCGACCGTACGCCGGACGCGCCGAGCGAGCGCAGGACGGCGTCGAGTCCGCCGGGGTCGACCTGGAGGCTGACCCGGTGGCCCCGTACGTCCAGGTTGTGCACGCCGGGCAGGTGCGCCAGCCCGTCGGGGGGGCCCGCCAGTTCGGCCGTCACGGTGGTCCGGGTCAGATGGCGCAGGTCGGCCAGCGAACCGCTCTCGACCGTGCGGCCGTTGCGGATGATGCTGACCCGGTCGCACAGCTGCTCCACCTCGCCGAGGATGTGGGAGGACAGCAGGACCGTGCGCCCGCGGTCGCGTTCCTCCTCGACGCAGCGCCGGAAGACCTCCTCCATCAGCGGGTCGAGGCCGGAGGTCGGCTCGTCGAGGATGAGCAGGTCGACGTCGGAGGCGAAGGCGGCGACCAGGGCGACCTTCTGCCGGTTGCCCTTGGAGTAGGTGCGGCCCTTCTTCGTCGGGTCCAGCTCGAAGCGCTCGATCAGCTCCGCGCGGCGGCGTGTGTCGAGGCCGCCGCGCAGTCTGCCGTACAGGTCGATGACCTCGCCGCCGGAGAGGTTGCGCCACAGGGTCACGTCGCCGGGGACATAGGCGATACGGCGGTGCGCCTCGACCGCGTCCTTCCAGGGGTCGCGGCCCAGCACCTGGGCGGCACCGGAGTCGGCGCGCAGCAGGCCGAGCAGGACGCGGATGGTCGTGGACTTCCCGGAGCCGTTCGGGCCGAGGAAGCCGTGCACCTCGCCGGTCTCGACCTCGAGGTCGAGACCGGCGAGCGCGTGCGTGCGGCCGAACGACTTGTGCAGCCCGGACACGGTGATGGCCTTCGTCATGCCTCAGAAGCTACGCTGTCTTCAGAAATTTGTGAAGGTAAGGAAGGAAGTGAACGGCGGATACACTCGGGGAAGGCGCGTGAGCAGGCCGGACGCAGGGAGTGATCGACAGGTGATGGAGCCGACCGAGGCGGAACGCGACCCCCAGGCGGTGTCGGACTTCGTGGAGGCCTTCGCCGCGCAGCTGGTCGAGGCCGGGATGCAGCGGATGGCCGCCCGGGTGTTCGCCGCGCTGCTCGCGTCCGACGCGGGCGCCCTGACCTCCGCGGAACTCGGCGCACGGCTGCAGGTCAGCCCGGCCGCCGTCTCCGGCGCCGTGCGCTACCTCTCCCAGGTGCACATGGTCTCCCGCGAGCGCGAGCCCGGCTCACGGCGCGAGCGCTATCGGGTCCACTCCGACCAGTGGTACGAGGCGCTGACCAATCGCGACGCCGTGCTGCGGCGCTGGGAGGGCACCCTGCGCGAGGGCGTCGACAGCCTCGGCGCGGACACGCCCGGCGGTCAGCGGCTCGCCGAGACGCTCGCCTTCTTCGAGTACCTGGAAGGGGAGCTCGCCGCCCTCATGGAGCGGTGGCGCGAGCACCGGGTGAAGACCTTCGGCCACTGAACGGGCCCGGTGCCCGTGGTTCAGTGCCCGTGGTTCAGTGCCCCGGCAGGACCAGGCGCAGCGCACCCTCGCCGACCGTCCAGGTGCGGCGGCGGACCGGGCCCGACACCGAGGCGTCCGCGCGGTAGCGGAAGTGCGCGCCCGACACGGTGACCGTACGGCCCTCGGCCCGCAGCGGCACCGCGGCCGCGCCCACCGACACGCGGTGCACCTCCACCGCCGCGACCCCCGAGGCGCCCGGCGTCACCGACACCGCGTCCACCGGCTCGTCCAGGTCGATCAGCGTGTCGCCGTCGACCTCGATCCGCAGCCGGGACGGCCCCGCGGAGTCCGCCGCCGGGGTGCCGCGCGCCGGCACCAGCGTCCGTACGAGGGACTGGCAGGTGCGCAGCCACGGCCGCGGGCCCAGTGCGGTGGCCCCCGCCGGGACCGCCGGATCGCGCACCGGCGGTATCCGCAGCCCGCCCAGGACCACGCCGTCACTGTCGTCGACCAGCAGGTCCAGCCGCCGCTCCGCGCCGTCCAGCGCCGCGCGGGCCGCCGCCACCGCGCCCAGCGGCACCCCGAGGGACGCGGCCAGCGACAGCGCGCCGCCGACCGGCACCACCGACAGCACGCATTCGGCCAGCTGCCGCTGCCGGTGCAGCAGGGACACCGCGCGCAGCAACGCGCCGTCGTCACCGATCACGACCGGCCGGCGCGCACCGCGTCGCACCAGCGCCCGGGCGAACTCGTCACCGTCCTCCGGCAGGCACACCTTCGTGGTCGCACCCGCGCTGAGCACGTCTTTCGCGATCCGCACGGACTCCCCGTCCGTCCTGCGGGCAACCGGATCTATCACCACCAGCAGCTGATCGGACCTCGCGAAAGTCGCCACCTCGGCCATGCCTCGCTTCCTCGGGTAGCATCTTTGTGCAAGAGCCCCTTGCGCTATTGCGCCAGGGGCTTCGTCTATTCCGGGGCATCCGGTCCGACGGTTTGCGGCCAACGAAGGTCGCCGGTGTACCACCCGCACACGTGCGGCGTACACCCCTGACCTTGGACATGCCCCGCCCGGAAGGGGTGTACGCGCGTGCCCGCACTTGTGCTGCTCGGTGCTCAGTGGGGTGACGAAGGCAAGGGAAAGGCGACGGACCTGCTAGGCGGATCCGTCGACTACGTGGTGCGCTACCAGGGCGGCAACAACGCCGGCCACACGGTAGTCGTGGGTGATCAGAAGTACGCCCTCCACCTGCTCCCTTCCGGAATCCTGTCCCCGGGGTGCACCCCGGTCATCGGCAACGGAGTCGTCGTCGACCCGTCGGTCCTGCTCTCCGAGCTGAGCGGTCTGAACGAGCGTGGCGTCGACACGTCCAAGCTCCTGATCAGCGGCAACGCCCACATCATCACGCCCTACAACGTCACCGTCGACAAGGTGACGGAACGCTTCCTCGGCAAGCGGAAGATCGGCACCACCGGGCGCGGCATCGGCCCGACCTACGCGGACAAGATCAACCGCGTCGGCATCCGCGTCCAGGACCTGTACGACGAGTCGATCCTGACCCAGAAGGTCGAGGCGGCGCTCGACGTCAAGAACCAGATCCTCACCAAGCTCTACAACCGGCGCGCGATCGCCGTCGACCAGGTCGTCGAGGAGCTGCTGGGCTACGCCGAGAAGCTGCGGCCGTTCGTCGCCGACACCGTCCTGGTGCTCAACCAGGCGCTGGAGGACGACAAGGTCGTCCTGTTCGAGGGCGGCCAGGGCACCCTGCTGGACATCGACCACGGCACGTACCCCTTCGTGACGTCCAGCAACCCGACCGCGGGCGGCGCCTGCACCGGCGCGGGCGTGGGCCCGACGAAGATCAGCCGGGTCATCGGCATCCTCAAGGCGTACACGACCCGTGTCGGCGCCGGCCCGTTCCCGACCGAGCTGTTCGACGAGGACGGCGAGGCGCTGCGCCGCATCGGCGGCGAGCGGGGCGTCACCACCGGCCGTGACCGCCGCTGCGGCTGGTTCGACGCGGTGATCGCCCGCTACGCGACCCGCGTCAACGGCCTGACCGACTTCTTCCTGACCAAGCTGGACGTCCTGACCGGCTGGGAGCAGATCCCGGTCTGCGTCGCCTACGAGATCGACGGCCGCCGGGTGGAGGAACTGCCGTACTCCCAGTCGGACTTCCACCACGCGAAGCCGGTCTACGAGATGCTGCCCGGCTGGTCCGAGGACATCTCGAAGGCGAAGACGTTCTCCGACCTGCCGAAGAACGCCCAGGCGTACGTCAAGGCGCTGGAGGAGATGTCCGGCGCCCCGATCTCCGCGATCGGCGTGGGCCCGGGCCGGGACGAGACGATCGAGGTCAACTCGTTCCTGTAGGAGCACCCGTGCGAGGGCCCGGCCGGGACTCCGGCCGGGCCCTCGTGCGTCCGGACGCTCACTCGGTGCGCAGTGCCCCGGCCGCGTCCGTCCCGGCGGCCCGGACCGCCGGGAGCAGGGCGCCCGCGACCGCGATCGCCATACTGCCCAGCAGAAGCAGGGTCAGCACCGGTGTGGTGTGGACGTCGAGATACGCGCCGGGCAGGTCCATCCCTACCGCGTCGCCCATCAGCGGCGTCACCCGGTGGTGCAGGGCGATGCCGAGCGGGATCCCGGCCGCCGCGGCGACCACACCGACGCCGGCGACCGACGTGAGCACCATGCCGACGACCTGACGCGGTGTCATGCCCAGGGACTTGTGGACGCCGAGCTCGTGGACGCGGTCGCGGGTGTCGAGGACGACCGTGCTGAACACCCCCAGCCCCGCGACCGTGACCAGCAGCAGGGTGAGCGTGCCGATCAGCGCGTCCATGGCCGCGATGACGTCGGAGGAGCCGTCCCCGCCGGGGTGGGCGGACGCGCCGAGGCCGTCCAGGGCCTTGTTCAGGGAGGCCAGGTAGGCGTCCTCGGAGGTTCCGGGGTCCGGCTGGACGTAGAAGCCGGTCGGCTCGGCGTCCACGCCCAGGGCCGTCAGGGTGCCGGCCGGGGTCAGCACGGTCATGCCGTCGTTCTCGGTGAAGAACGCCTCGCCGACGATCCGGACGGTGGTGCGGCGACCGTCCGCCGTCAGGGTCAGGCGGTCGCCGAGCCCGATCCCGGCGGCGTCGAGGAAGCGCCGCGTGACCACCGCCTGGCCGGGCCCGGTCAGCCAGGTGCCCGCGACCAGGTCCGGAGCGGCCCAGGACGCGTCGCCCTCGTATCCGGTCACGAGGGTCCGGCCGGTGACGCCGACCGCGCCCACCTCCGCCCGCGCGGTGCCGTAGAAGCGGCGGGTCCCCTCCTGGGCGCGCAGGACGGCGGCGACCTCGGCCGGGTCGGCGGCCGGCCTCTCCGGCTGACCGGGACCGCGGACGACGTGGGCGCCGGGCGGCCCCTGCCCGCCCCCGGTGCCCACGACGACGGGGGCGGTGGAGTCGAGCGTCCGGTGGGACTGCACGGCGCCGAGGGTCAGCGCCAGCCCGGCCGCGAAGGTGACCGTGACGGCGCCGACGGCCACCGCGGCGGCCGTCGTCAGTGAGCGGGCCGGGCGGGCGAACGGGTGCGCGAGGCCCAGCCCGACCGGGCGCGGCAACGGCAGCCGCCCGGTGAGCCGCCGGGCCGCCCGCCCCCGTACGGTGGCCGCCGCCCGCCCCACGGAGATGGCCTCCACCGTGCGCAGCCGGCCGGCGCGCAGTGCGGGCAGGAGGGCGGAGACCGCCACCAGCGCGAGGGCGGCGGCGGGCGCCGCCACATCGACCCACCAGGGCACCGACGCGGGCGCGCCGCCGTACACGTCGTCGATGTCGCCGAGCACCGGCCACGCCAGCACATTGCCGAGCGCCACCCCCAGCGCGCAGCCGAGCGCGGCCGGGACCAGCGCCTGGGCGACGTACGCCCGGACCACCTGGGCTGGGGTGAAGCCGAGGGACTTGAGGACGCCGATACGCCGGGTGGCGGCGCCCACCGCGCCGCTGACGACGATGCCGACGATCAGCACCGACAGGGCCAGACCGAGCACCCCGAAAGCGGCCACGAAGGGCACGAACGCCAGCGCGTTGGCGAGCTGTTCCTGCCGGACGACGAGGTGGGACCGCGTCCCGGTCAGGGCGCCCGGCGGCACGGCGCCGGCGATCGCGGCGCGCGCGGCGGACATCCGCGCCTCCGTACCGGCGTGCCGGAAGCGGTACAGCATCTCGTACGTGACGGCGCCCGACGCCGGTGCGAGAGCCGCGGCCTGGGCGGGGGTCACCCAGGCGTCCGCGGTGCCGGTGACCGACCGGGCGAGGCCGACCACGGTCAGCGTCGGGCCGCCCGCCGCGCCGGGGAGGGCCAGCCGGGCTCCCGGCCGCAGCGGCCACTCGTCCCCGGCCAGCACGATCTCGCCGGGCCCGCCGACCCAGCGGCCCGCGGTCAACCGCAGCCGGTCGACCGGGCCCCCGGGGTCCGCGCGTCCGGTCACGCTCAGCGCGGGCAGGGTGAGACCGGCGGGCAGCGCCTCGGACGCCGAGACCGTGCGCGGACGCAGCCGCAGGGTACGGAACGGTCCGGCCGCGGCCGTCACCCCCGGCACCCGTGCCGTGCCCGCGAGATCCCGCCCGGTGACCTCGCCGCCGTCGAACTGCGCGGCCAGATGGGCGCCGCGCCGCTCGGCCATCGCCTGCTCGAAGGGGGCGCCGGACGCGGTGAGCACCCCGGCGGCCACGACCGACGCGGTGACCGCGACGAGCGTGGTCAGCACCAGCACCACGGTCTGCGTCCGCCGCCGCCCGACGCCCGCTCGCACCACCTTGCCCAGGGCGCTCACCGGGCCACCGCCGGACGGACGTCCTGGGAGTCCCGGACGATCCGGCCGTCGACCAGCTCGATCGTCCGGGTCGCGCAGGACGCGGCGAGCCCCAGATCGTGGGTGACCAGCACGATCGTCTGCCCGTCCGCGTTGAGCGCGGCCAGCAGCTCCCGTACGTCGTCGCCGGACGCGGTGTCCAGCGCGCCGGTCGGCTCGTCGGCCAGCAGCAGCGGCGGACGGTTCATCAGGGCGCGGGCCACCGCGACGCGTTGCCGCTCCCCGCCGGACAGCCGGCCGGGGTGGGCGTCCGCGTGCCGCTCGACACCGAGGTGGGCCAGCAGCTCCGCGGCACGCAGCCGGGCCTCGGCACGCGGCACACCGGCGAGCTGGGCGGGCAGCAGGACGTTGTCGGCGACCGTGAGGTCCTCCAGCAGATTGAAGAACTGGAAGACCATGCCGATCCGCGCCCTGCGGTACCGCGCCGACGCGGCCTCGCCGAGCCGGTCCACCCGCAGCCCGTCGACGGTGACGCTTCCGCCGCTCGGCCGGTCCAGGCCCGCGATCAGGTTGAGCAGCGTCGACTTGCCGCTGCCCGACGGCCCGAGGACGGCCAGCGCCTCCCCGGCCCGCACGCTCAGGCTCACTCCGGCCAGCGCCGGCGGTCCCTCCCCGTACGTCCTGCTCACGTCGCGGATGTCGATCAGAGGCGGCGCGGTCGTGGTCATGGGCTCTCCCCGGCTGGTGCGATCGGTCCGGCGTGACGGTAGGCGCGGGGCCGCGTCGGGCGCGTCGCCCGCGACGGCGAGAGCGGCTGCCGTACCGGGGTGACACGGCGGGGACGTCATCCCTGAGAGGTACGAGGAGGATGTACGGCCCTCGCGGCGGTCCCCGGCGGGAGGGATGTGCGGGCGCCGTGCCCTTGCCAGACTGGCGGCATGAGCGGGGTGGCCGGGGCAGCCGGGATGTTCGGACGGGCGGGCGCGGGGCGCTGGAGGGCCGCCGGCACGGCCCTGCCACGGCCGTCGCGGTGGATGTGGACCGCCGACGCGGTCCTCGCCCTCGTCCTGGCGGTGTGCACGGTCAGCGCCGCACTGGAACAGGACGCCGCCGTGCAGGTGCCGCGGCTCGGCACGGGGGAGCCGGCCGTCCCGCCGCCCTTCGGGCCGCCGGACGGCCTCGCGGTCCCCTCGCCCGACCCCGGGGAACTGCTCCTCGCCGCGCTGACCGCGCTTCCCCTGATCGCGCGCCGCCGTTGTCCGCTGGCCGCGTTCTGGGCCGTGCTCGGGGCGACCCTGGTGTTCGGCCAGCGCACCGGCGCGACGGACGCCACCGTGTACACCTTCCTGTCGTGCGTGGTCGCCGCGTACAGCGCCGCCGTGCACAGTCCGCGCCGCGTCCCGGCGCTGGCCGGTGTCGTGCTCGGCGCGGCGCTGATGGCGGTGTTCCACGAGGAGTACTTCCCGTACTTCACCCAGAGTTTCGTGCCGTTCCTGGTGCTGCTCGGGGTGGGACTCGGGGCGAACGCGATCCACATCTGGCAGCAGCGCGTCCGGGACCTCCAGGAACAGCAGGAGACCGCCACCCGCCTCGCGGTCGAACGTGAACGCGCCCGGATCGCGCGGGAGTTGCACGACGTCGTCACCCACAATGTGAGCGTGATGGTGATCCAGGCCGGAGCGGCCCGCAAGGTGATGGACGCCGCGCCGCACCGCGCCCGTGAGGCGCTGCTGGCCGTCGAGGCGGGCGGGCGCACCGCGATGGCCGAACTGCGCCATGTGATGGGCCTGCTGACGATGGACGGCGACGCCGGCGCGGACCCGGCCGCCGACCCGGGCCTCGCCCCGCAGCCGGGCCTCGACCAGCTGGACGTGCTCGTGGACCGCGTCCGCGCGACCGGTGTCCCCGTCGAGCTGACCGTCACCGGTACCCCGGCGCCGTTGGCCGCCGGCCCCGGTCTGGCCGTGTACCGCGTGGTGCAGGAGGCGCTGACGAACGTCGTCAAACACGCCGCCGGGGCGCGGGTGAGGGTGTTCGTCGGCCACACACCCGAGGCCGTGCGGGTGGAGGTGTCCGACACCGGGGGCACGGCAGCGGCCCCGGCCGGTCCCGGGGGCGGCCGGGGTCTGATCGGTCTGCGCGAGCGGCTCGCCGTCTACGGCGGCACGCTGGAGGCGGGCCCACGTCCGACGGGAGGCTTCCAAGTGCGTGCGGTCCTGCCCGTACGAGAGGAACGGCCGGCCGAGGGGGTGTCGTGACCGGCGCCCCGCGTGTGGTGATCGCCGACGACCAGGCCCTGGTCCGCACCGGATTCGGCATGATCCTCACCGCCGACGGCATCGACGTGGTGGCCGAGGCGGCGGACGGCGAGGAGGCGGTCGCGGCGGTCGAGCGCACCCGCCCCCACCTCGTCCTCATGGACATCCGGATGCCGGGCCTCGACGGCCTGGAGGCCACCCGCCGCATCCTCTCCGGCGCGATCCCCGACCCGCCCCGCGTCCTGATCCTCACCACCTACGACCTCGACCGGTACGTCTACGCCGCCCTCACCGCGGGCGCCAGCGGCTTCCTCCTCAAGGACGTCACCCCCGAACACCTCGTGGCCGCCGTCCGGCTGGCCAGCACCGGCGACGGGCTGCTCGCCCCGGCCATCACCCGCCGCCTGGTCGAACGCTTCGTCACGCAGGACACGGCGACCGCCGCGCTCCACCGCGACCTGGCGGTCCTCACCCCGCGCGAACGGCAGGTCCTGCAG
The DNA here is from genome assembly GCF_042731455.1 of Streptomyces sp. NPDC059852. Taxonomy (NCBI): domain Bacteria; kingdom Bacillati; phylum Actinomycetota; class Actinomycetes; order Kitasatosporales; family Streptomycetaceae; genus Streptomyces; species Streptomyces sp. NPDC059852. Next base: position 62,290 of record NZ_JBHWJK010000010.1, read on the forward strand.
TGTCTGGGCACGGGCCTCAGCAACGCCGAACTCGCCGACCGGTTCGCCCTGAGCGAGGCCACGGTGAAGACCCATGTCGCCCGCATCCTGTCCAAACTCCGGCTGCGGGACCGCGCGCAGGCGGTGGTGGTGGCCTACGAGACGGGGCTGGTCACACCGGGCGGGGACACGAGAGGAACGGTCGGCGGCCTTCACTCGCAGGAGTGAAGAACATCAACTTCCGCCTGGGAAAAGACGGTTTCGGCTTGCGAACGTAGCTCTGCGTGGCCTTAGAGTCACGCCAACAGGAACGCCCCCGCGGTGCGCCAACACCCGGGGGCTCGACACCAGGAGCTAGCACCTCCCAATGCGTGGTCATCGTACGACGCCTGCGCGCGTCATTTCAGGTCTCTCCGCCGCTCTGCCGCACGATCGCGGCGTCTTCTGGTGCGCGGTGGGCGTACTGACGTACTTGCCCGGCCTCCCGGCCGGCGCCCGTGTCCTGCTCCGGGTGCTCGCCGAGGTGTGGGCCGACGGACGGTCGCGGATCGCCGCGGCTCTGCGTGAGCTGGACGAACTCCGGTGTCGGCGGCATGGGGTGGCCGAGGGGGAGGGGCCGGCCCAACTCCCTGTGGTTCTCGCGATGTTCGAGGCTTCGTGCGACGTCGCGCCACGAACGGGTGAAACCGAAAAAGTTCCGCGCCGGCGGGTGTCGCCGAGCGTGGGGACCGCCGCGGCGGCCCGTCTGCTGCTCGCCTTCGGGGACTACGCCCCGTGCTTCAGGCTCTCCGGTGCCGAGGCGGTGCGGCTCGCGCCGCTCGTGCAGGAGTGGTGGCGGCGGGGGGCGACCGACGCCGAGGTGCGCAGGGCGGTGACGTGGGGGGCGCCCGAGCGGGTGCCGTCGGCGTACGGCCACATCGAGGCGCGGTTGCGGGGCGGTTCCCGCGTGCGCTCACGCCGACCGGCCTGACCTGCGGCCGGCGGTTCTTCGAGAGAAATGGAGTGCGTTCGATGACTGTCGTACCGGAGCGGCCCGAGGTGGTATACCGCCGGTATACTCTCCTTATGGCTGACACCACGATCAAGGTCGATCCCGCTGTCCGCGACCGGCTTCAGGAGCTGGCGCGGGAGCGCGGGATGAGTATGCGGGACTTCGTGGCGGAGCTGGCCGGGGCCACTCCCACACGGGAAGAGCTGCGGAAGCGGTACGAGGAGACCAGGGCCTACGTCGAGGAGCACTTCCTGGGAAGGCCGTACACCGAGGAGGACGAGCGGGCCGGCGAGAAGCTGTGGGCCGACCTCGAAGCCGGACGCCTCGGAGAGGTCCAGTGACGGACGAGAAGCGGTACCCGTTGCCGCGCGCCGTCATCTTCGACGACACGGCCGCGCTCGCCCTCGGTGCGGGGAACAGCATGGCCTCGCGGCTGGTCGTCGAGGCGGAGAAGAACCCGGCCCTGCGGGTCTACATCCCGGCACTGAGCCTCGCAGCCGCCGAACGTGAACGGGCCGGAGTCGCCGAGCACCTGGGTGCCCTGCCGTCGGTCCACGTCGAGGCGCTCGACTTCTCGGCGGCGGCGGCCGTGGGCAAGCGTCTGCGGACGGCCGGTGCCGGGGACGAGAGCAAGGACGAACCGGACTGGAGCGGCGCGCAGGTGCTCCACCTCGCCCTGCCCACGGTCGAGTGGCCGCGCGGACGTCCTGTCCTGACCAGGACGCCGACCCGCTACCGGGGTACGGGCATCCGCACGATCCGTATCGTCGAGCCGCAATGACGGACGCGAAGAGGGGGGCCGAGCGCCCCCTCTTCGGAACCCGTCAGCTGAAGACGATCATCGAGCCCTGCGCCAGGCTCCGGGTCGCCGCCGCGTGCAGGCCCAGCCACACGTGCCGCTCGCGGGCGAAGGGGCTCGGGTCGTACGGCGCCGGGACCGCCGGTTCCTCCAGGGCCGTCGGCGCGAGCGGGGGCTGCGGGGCCGCGGGCGGGTTGGCCGGGTCGATGCCGATGACCTGCGCCACCGCCTCCAGTTCCCGGAGCAGCGCCTGCGAGGAGCCCAGCGGGCCGCCGCCCGCGAGGAGGTCGTCGTCGGCGAGCGGGTGCGGGAAGTCGACGGGGACGTAGGCGCCCGCGTGGTCGTAGTGCCAGACCAGATGGGACTGCTGGGCCGTCGACTCGAACATCTCCAGCAACTGCTCGTAGTCACCGCCGAGTTCGTCGACCGGCGTCACGGGCAGCCCGCACACCTGGAGCAGATGGGCCCGGCGCAGGAAGTGCAGCGCGTCGTAGTCGAAACCGGCGACCGGGGCGACGTCGCCGGACAGGCCCGGCATGTACTGGTACACCGGCACCGGCGGAAGCCCGGCCTCGGCGAGCACCTTGTTGTATTGCGCGAGTTCCTCGGCGAACGGGTTGTCGGGGGTGTGGCACAACACGTCGACGAGCGGTACCAGCCACAGGTCACAGGCCAAAAGGGGCTCCTCACACAACGGTCGCACGATGTGGCAAAGGCGTAGCACGGTGGTCAGGGAAGGATAATCAGTACCGCTCACGGGCGTCCCGGTCCGTGCAGGTCCCATACCCATACTCCGTCGACCCACCTGCCGGGCGAGCCCACGAGTTGGCGGAGGGTCTCCCGCAGCGCGTCGGCGTGCGGCTGCGGGGCGAGGACCAGTACTCCCGCCCGCCAGTAGGACAGGTCCGCCCGGGCCTGGTCGCGCCAGGAGTCCTCGACCGGCGGCACGACGCCCGAGGCGCGGACGTCCCGCAGCAGGTTGGACGTGAAGCGGGGCTCGGCGCCGTAGATGCCGACGCGCTCCTCGCCGTAGGGGCCGTTGAAGTAGCCGCCGGGCAGCCGGAAGCCGAGTCCGGCCTCTGTCTGCCAGTGCAGGGCCTCCGCGTCGCCGGGGTCCGGCAGCGGCACCGGCACCAGGGACTCCCCGTCGCGGACGTACTCCTTCCAGGTGCCCTCCGCGATGAACGCCGGCACCTCGGCGCGGTCGACGGCCCGCAGCGGGGCGGGGATCAGGGGGAGGAGGGCCAGCGCCACGGCGGCCAGGCCCGCCCAGCGGGCGCGCGGCGGGGCGGAGAGCAGGCGTTCCACGGCCAGGGCCAGCAGCATCCCGAGGACGGGTGCGCAGATCAGTGCGACGCGGCTCTCGATGACCGCTTCAAACACCGGGGCGTCGGCGAGGAGCCGCCACGGGCCGGGCAGGGTGAGGTCCGTCAGCGGGACGCGGAACTCCCGGCCCAGGGAGAGGAACGCGGCGGCCACCGCCGTGCACGCCAGGGACCGCACCAGCGGGCGCCTCCCCATCAGGACGAGGATCGCGAAGGCGAGCAGGACCAGCGGCCAGCCGTAGAAGGCGTTCTGCTCGGTGGTGTTGAAGGACAGCGCGTCCGCCCGCTCCGCGTCGCCCGCGAGCCAGGACCGCTCGGCGAAGGAGAGCAGGGCGAGCGGGCTGTTGAAGGTCCGGGGGTTGTGCTCGATGCCGGTGTACGACTGCGGCCCGTGGAACTGCCAGATCAGCGGGTACACCACGAGCGGCAGGCAGACCGACGCGCCGATCAGCAGGCCGCGCAGCAGCGGGCGCCAGGACGCACGGGCCACGTCGGGGCGTACGGCGGCGTGGGCGGCGGCGAAGAGCAGCATGCCCAGGGCCGCCAGCAGCAACGGCTCCTCGCCCAGCAGGACCTGGTACGCCGCCATCAGGCCGAGGACGACACCGTCGCGGACCACGCGGGTGCCCGCGCACAGGCGCAGGGCGCGTTCGATGAGCAGCGGGATCATGAACAGCACCACGAAGTTGGGGTGCGCGTGGGCGTGGCTGACCATCGGCGGGGCGAACGCCGCGAGGGACGCGCCGGTGAAGGCCGCGACCCGGCTGTGCACGAGACGCCGGACCAGGAGCCGGTACCAGGCGGCTGCGGTCGCGGCGAGACCCACCGCCATGACGAGACTGAGGGTGACCGCGGGACCGGCGGTGAGGGTGAGGGGTGTCAGCGGGACGGACAGGCCCAGCATGACCGTGTTGGCCATCAGGTTCACGCCGTCCGGGAAGCCCTGGAGGTCGGTGAAGAGCGGGTTGCGCAGATGGGCGACGTTGTCGGCGGTGACCGCGAAGAACCACTCCCACTGGTTCTGGTCGCGCATCGAGTCCGGCAGATAGCGGTGGGCCGGGTCGAAGAGGCGGCCCGCGTACAGGGCCATGGACATCAGGCAGAAGAGGAGGACGGCGAAGACGTCGGCGGGACGCAGGGAGCGTGCCGCGATCCGGAGGACCTCGGCGAGGACACGCGGGTAGTCCAGGGCGCGGACCTTGGAGCCGGGCCGGTGGGACCAGCGCACGGGCACCTCGGCGACGCTCAGCCCGGACTGCCGCAGATGCCGCAGCACCTCGACGTCGATGCCCCAGCCGTCCACGCGGGAGGCCGCGTAGGCGGCGCGGGCCCGGTCGCCGTCGAACAGCTTGAAACCGCACTGGGTGTCCCGGATGCCGGGCAGCGCGGTCCGGCGTATGAGCGCGTTGCCGGCCCGGCCGAGGAGTTCGCGCAGCCGGTGCTGGCGGGCGCCGATCGTGGCGCCGGGGAGCGCCCGGGAGCCGATGGCCGCGGCGTGGCCCGCGCCGAGGGCGTCGTCCAGCGCGGCCAACTCCGTGATGGGGGTGGCGAGATCGGCGTCCGTGACCAGGACCCGGCGGCCCCGGGAGGCGGCCACCCCGAGGCGCAGGGCGTGGCCCTTGCCGCGGTTGCGGGCGCCCGGGACGAGCCGGACGCGGGGGTCCTCGCGGGCGGTGACGAGGTCGGCGGTGCCGTCGGTGGAGCCGTCGTCCACGACGACGATCTCCCAGCCGTCCCACGGGGAGCCGGGGGCGTCGAGGTGCGCGGTGACCGTGTCCAGGGTGTGGGCGAGCCGGTCCCGTTCGTTGTAGGCGGGGACGACGACGGACAGGGCGGGCGCGCCGGAGCCGGGCCGCCGGTCGTCGGTGGACGCTTCCGGCAGGCCCCGCTCATGGCTCATCCGGCCGCCAGCCGCTCGATGAGGGCGAGCGCGTCCTGGTCGTGGGCGGCGATGACGGCGCGGGCCGTGACCAGGTCCCGGTGGGCCAGGGCGTCGGTCAGCTCGATGTGACGGGCCCACAGATGCCCGCGCAGATCGTGCAGCCGGCGCAGATGCTGCACCGTGCAGACCCAGGCCTGCACCCGCAGCCGGTGCAGGAAGTCGGCGAGGTAGGGGTTGCCGAACAGGGCGCCCAGTTCCCGCCAGAAGCGCAGGTCGTAGCCGACGAGGACGGTGAGGTCGCCGGCGGTGGCGGCGCGCTGCGCCTCCTCGGCGCGGCGGCGCACTCCCGCGACGGCGGCGGCGACACGCGGGTCGTCGGGGTCGCGGCGGCCCGTCATGTCGCGGCCCAGGACCTGGAACATGCCCTCGATGACCAGGCCGCGGGCCTCGACGATGGCGCGGTGGTCGTCGACGGAGTACTCGTGCACCCGGAAACCACGGTGCTGGTCGGCCTCCAGCAGGCCCTGCGCGGAGAGGTCCACCAGGGCCTCGCGGACGGGGGTGGCGGAGACGCCGTACTGCTCGGCGATCTCCTTCACGGTGAACTCCCGTCCCGCCTGCAGCCGGCCGGCCAGCACCTCGTCCCGCAGGGCGTCCGCGAGCTGCTGCCGCAGGGTGCTCCGCGTCACGGAGCCGGTGCCGCCGATCCCGGCCATGGTCAGGGCGTCTCCCGTCGTCGCGATGAGGTGGCGTGCACGTGTCCGAGTGCACGTACATGTCTACGAGCACGCCACCTTACGCGTTCGGCGTCCGCGGGAGTTTTCGCGACGGCACCTTCCGTGCCGCCGTCGCCGAGGGGTTATTCCGTGTACTCGTCCGCCACGCCCAGAGCGGCGTCGAGGGCGGCCAGGCCCTCCTTCAGCTCGGCCTCGCCGACGTTGCAGGGCGGCACGACGTGGGTGCGGTTCATGTTCACGAAGGGCCAGAGGCCGTGCTCCTTCGCGGCGGCGGCGAAGGCCGCCATCGGCGCGTTCGCCTCACCGGCCGCGTTGTACGGCACGAGCGGCTCGCGGGTCTCCTTGCTGCGGACCAGCTCGACGGCCCAGAACATGCCGGTGCCGCGCACCTCGCCGACGCTCGGGTGCCGTTCGGCCAGCTCGGCGAGGGCCGGGCCGACGACGGTACGGCCGAGTCGCGCGGCGTTCTCGACGACGCCCTCCTCGGCCATCACCTGGAGGGTGGCGACGGCGGCGGCGCAGGCCAGCGGGTGACCGGAGTAGGTGAGACCGCCGGGGTAGGGGCGCCGCGCGAAGGTCTGCGCGATCTCCTCGGAGAGGGCGACACCGCCGAGGGGCACGTACCCGGAGTTCACGCCCTTGGCGAAGGTCATCAGGTCGGGCACGACGCCGAACAGGTCCGCGGCGAACCACTCACCGGTCCGGCCGAACCCGGCCATGACCTCGTCCAGGACGAAGACGATCCCGTGCTTGTCGCAGATCTCCCGGACCCCGGCGAGGTAGCCGGGCGGCGGGACCATGATCCCGGCCGTGCCGGGGATCGTCTCCAGGATGATCGCGGCGATCGTGCCGGGGCCCTCGAAGGCGATCGTCGTCTCCAGGTGCTCCAGCGCCCGCGCGCACTCCTGCTCCTCGGTCTCGGCGTAGAAGCGGGAGCGGTAGAGGTAGGGCGCCCAGAAGTGCACGACGCCTGCGGTGCCGCTGTCGGACGGCCAGCGGCGGGGGTCGCCGGTGAGGTTCACGGCCTGCTGGGTGCCGCCGTGGTACGAGCGGTACGCCGACAGCACCTTGGGGCGGCCCGTGTGCAGCCGGGCCATGCGCGTGGCGTGCTCCACGGCGTCCGCGCCGCCGTTGGTGAAGAAGATCTTGTTCAGGTCGCCGGGCGTGCGCTCGGCGATGAGCCGGGCGGCCTCCGAGCGCGCCTCGATCGCGAAGGCGGGCGCGAACGTCGTCATCCGCGCGGCCTGCTCCTGGATCGCGGCGACGACCTTCGGGTGCTGGTAGCCGACGTTGGTGTAGACGAGCCCGCTGGTGAAGTCCAGGTAGCGCCTGCCGTCGTAGTCCCAGAAGTACGACCCCTCCGCACCGGCGACGGCGAGCGGGTCGATGAGCTCCTGCGCGGACCAGGAGTGGAACACGTGCGCGCGGTCCGCGGCCTTCACGGCGGCGCCGGCCTGGGGGTTGGGCTGAGGGGTCATGCGCCCGAGGCTAGGCACCGGCGGCCCGCACGCGGAATCGGCGTCCTGTCTGCGGTCGGGGGGTTTTAGCGACAGGTTGTCGACGGGTGGGGGCCGCCGGCGGGGGCAGGACTTCCTGTTACCGAACCGTGGAGACCGGCTCGCTCACCCCGCACGACGCCGCACTATCGTGGGGCCGACGCATAGGCGGGGGCTGTTGGGGGCGTGCGATGGAGAAGCTGGGGCCGGGGGATCCGCCGGGGATCGGGGCGTATCGGCTGCTGGCGCGGCTCGGCGCGGGCGGCATGGGAGACGTGTACCTCGCCCGCTCCGCCCGCGGGCGCACCGTCGCCGTGAAGCTGGTCCGGCGCGAGCTGGCCGCGCAGGACGAGTTCCGGGCCCGGTTCCGGCAGGAGGTGCGGGCCGCCCGGCAGGTCGGCGGGTACTGGACCGCGCCGGTGCTCGACGCGGACACCGAGGCCGAGGTCCCCTGGGTCGCCACCGGGTACGTCGCCGGGCCGAGCCTGCAGCAGGTCGTCGGCCATGACCACGGGGCGCTGCCCGAGCGGTCGGTGCGCATCCTGACGGCGGGGCTCGCACACGCCCTGAAGGACATCCACGCCGCCGGCATCGTGCACCGCGACCTGAAGCCCTCGAACGTCCTCGTCACCATCGACGGGCCCCGCGTCATCGACTTCGGGATCGCCCGGGCCCTGGAGACGGTCGACGAGACCGGCCTCACCCGCACCGGCTCGCTCATCGGCTCGCCCGGCTTCATGGCGCCCGAGCAGGTGCGGGGCGACCGGATCACGCCGGCGTGCGACGTGTTCTGCCTGGGCTCGGTGCTCGCCTACGCCGCCACCGGCCGGCTGCCCTTCGGCTCGGTCGAGAGCGGGGCGCACGCCGTGATGTTCCGGATCGCCCAGGACGAGCCCGACCTGGAGGGGGTGCCCGAGGGCATCGCCGAACTGGTCCGCGACTGCCTGCGCAAGGCGCCGGAGGCCCGTCCCTCCCTGGACGCGATCCTGGAGCGCACGGGCGCCGAGGACACCGTCTCCGGGGGCCGCTCCCGCGACCCGTGGCTGCCGAGCGCCCTGGTCGCCCAACTGGGCCGGCACGCGGTACGGCTGCTCGACGCGGAGGATCCGGTGCCGGTCGGCTCCGCCGGTCCGTCAGGGGGTGGGGGTGACGTGTCCCCGGGACGGGAGGGGGAGCGGCAGGAGGTGGCCGAGGGCCCGGTGCGGCCCGCTCCGGGGTCCGGTCCGGGTCCCGGTTCCGCTCCTGGTTCCGGTCCTGTCCCTGGTTCCGGTCCTGGCCCTGGTTCTGGTCCTCGCTCCGGTTCTGGTCCTGGCTCCGGTTTCGGCAAGGTCGAGGCCGCCCGTGCGGCGGGGTCGGGTCCGGTCCCGGCGGCGCCCGCCGCGCCCGCCGCGTCCGGTCCTGCCGGTGCGGCTGCGGGCGGTCCGGCGGGCTCCGGGCCTGCGGCCTCCGGTGCCGGTCCCGTCGGCCCCGGACCCGCCGCTCCGCCCGCCCCCGGCGTTCCCCGTGTCCCCGGACCCGCCCGGCCGACCGCCTCCGGCTCGCCCGAGCACGCGTCCCCCGGGACGGGGACGCCGACGCACCAGTTGCCGACCGTCACCGCGCGGCCGGGCGGTGACACCCCGCCGCCCGGGCCTCCCGGCCGTCCGGTGGGAGCCTCCGCGCACGGTGCGGCCCCGGCCCACCCCGGTTACGGCGTCCCGCAGCAGCACCCCCAGCAGCACGGGTACGGCTATCCGCCGGCCGCACCGGCACCGTCGCCGTACGGCCGGGCGCCCGCGCACGGTGCCACCCCGCCGTACGGGCCGGGCGCGCCGTACGGGCCCACCGGGTACGACCCGGCGTCGCCGTACCAGCCCTCCCCGCCCGAGCGTGAGGGCCGCGGCGGCCGGTCCACCGTGGTGCTGGTGATCGTGGCCCTGGTCGTGGCCCTCGCCGCGGGCGGCTCCGTCTACGCGATGATGAGCGGCGGTCACGAGGACGAGGGCGGCGGCCGGCCGACCCCCGCCCCCACCACCGCCGGCGCCACGAAGGACCCGGCCGGCGACCCGACGACCGCCTCCCCGACGCCGTCCCCGAGCGCGTCGGCGGACGACGGCGCCGTACCCGCCGAGATGCTGGGCACCTGGAACGCCTCGATCGCCTCCGCCGACGGCGCGAGCAGCCGCCGGCTGACCCTCCGGCAGGGCGAGGTCGGCGACACCGTCCTCACCCTCGTCGCGGACGGGCCCGCCGGGAGCGGCACCTACCACTGCGAGTTCACCGCGAGTCTGGCCGCGGCGCCCGGCTCGGACGGCACGCTGTCCCTCGGCCCGTCCACGGTGACCGTCGGGGCGCCCCCCACCTGCTCCCCGGGCAAGGCCACGCGGATCAGGCTGCTGCCCGACGGCAGGCTCGAGCGGGTGACCGTGGGCAGCGGGGAGAAGCTGACCTACAGCAGGCAGTGAGCTCTCAGCGGGGCTCGGGCGGGCGCTGACGGGGCATGTTCGGGCGGGCGCCGTTCGCCGGGGGGACCGGGAAGCGGCCCGTGCCGGTCCCGGCGTCCTGCCGGGCGCCGCCGGACAGCGCCGACTGGATGCCGAGGGGCGCCGAACCCGTGCGGAACTCCACCATCCAGTCCGCCGTCTCCGCCCGCACCAGTTCGTTCAGGTCCTCCGAGAACCGCCGCAGCACCCCGAGGCACCGCTCCGCGGCCTCGCTCGCCGTGCCCTCCGCCGGGCCCAGGACCTCGCGCACGCTCTCCGTCGCCCAGTCGAACTGGAGTGCCTGGAGCCGCCGTTGGACGGCCTGGGCCGTGGCGACGTCCCTTATCCAGCCGGACGTCACCCCGAAGAACCGGTCGGCCGCGACACAGGCCACGGACAGCAGCAGCGCCAGATACCCCCAGCGCGCCGCCCCGTCCGCGACGCCCGTCAGATCGAGCAGCGGCAGCGCCGCCCCGGCGACCGCGCCCGCCGCCGCCCCGCCGCGCAGCGCCCTCGCCCCGCGCCGCTTCCACACCCGGTCCGCCAGATACCACGCGGCGGTCTCCAGCGCCCGGCGCTCCACCCACCGGTACAGCTCGTGCAACCGCACCGCGGGTTCCCCCCAGTCTCCGAGCGGGAAGACCCGTCCCGTCAGATCGCCCGGCCGAAGTCCGGGAGCCCCCTCGCCGCCCCACCCGTCGTGCGGCGACCTCTCGGGCTGCATCTCCGGCTGACCCACCCGGCACTCCCTACTGATCACGGTGCGTGGGACGTGCGCGCCGGGTACGACCCCCGTGGCGCACGGAACGTCACGCGACACCTGAGGCTGACGCGCCGGACCCTTCCTACCGCCCAATGGGTGGCGAAGAGATGTCTTTCGCGTCTTTTCCGCCCGGAAGTGGGTCTTGATCAGGTATAGGAATCCAGTTCTCCCGAGTTCCTCTCACTCGAAAGAGTGCCGGGGCGACGGCCGCCCGGAGCACGTAGGCTCGTGCTGAACGGGAAAGCCGTACAGACGCGAGGAGCTCGACGTGATCCCCGGTGGTGGCCAGCCCAACATGCAGCAGTTGCTCCAGCAGGCGCAGAAGATGCAACAGGATCTTCAGCGGGCGCAGGAGGAACTGGCGCGGACCGAGGTCGAGGGCCAGGCGGGCGGTGGCCTGGTGCGGGCCACGGTGACCGGCTCCGGCGAGCTCAGGGGGCTGAAGATCGACCCGAAGGCGGTCGACCCGGAGGACACCGAGACCCTGGCCGACCTGGTCGTCGCCGCCGTCCAGGCCGCCAACGAGAACGCGCAGACCCTCCAGCAGCAGAAGCTGGGCCCGCTGGCCCAGGGGCTGGGCGGCGGAGGCATCCCGGGTCTGCCCTTCTGACCCGGCGCGCGTCACCCGCCGCCTTCCACGGGCGGGGCCGCGCCAACTACCGTACGTACCGTAGGAACCCAGGAAGGACGGCAGTCCGTTGTACGAAGGCGTGGTCCAGGACCTCATCGACGAGCTGGGGCGGTTGCCCGGCGTCGGTCCCAAGAGCGCGCAGCGGATCGCCTTCCACATCCTCCAGGCGGAACCGACGGACGTGCGGCGCCTCGCGCAGGCCCTCATGGAGGTCAAGGCGAAGGTCCGCTTCTGCGCGACCTGCGGGAACGTCGCGCAGGAGGAGCTGTGCAACATCTGCCGCGACACCCGCCGCGACCCCTCCGTCATCTGTGTGGTGGAGGAGCCGAAGGACGTCGTGGCGATCGAGCGGACCCGCGAGTTCCGCGGCCGGTACCACGTGCTGGGCGGCGCGATCAGCCCCATCGAGGGCGTCGGCCCGGACGACCTGCGGATCAGGGAACTCCTCGCGCGCCTGGCCGACGGAACGGTCACCGAGCTGATCCTGGCCACCGACCCGAACCTCGAGGGCGAGGCCACGGCCACCTACCTCGCGCGCATGATCAAGCCCATGGGCCTGAAGGTCACCCGCCTGGCCAGCGGCCTCCCGGTGGGTGGCGACCTGGAATACGCGGACGAGGTCACCCTCGGCCGCGCCTTCGAGGGGAGACGACTCCTAGATGTCTGACGCCACGCTGCACGCGACCGAGCCGAACCCGGACGACTTCGCGGTCCAGATCGCGGACCAGATCGAGAGTTTCCTGGTCGCGGTGACGGAGGTCGCGAAGGGCGACGAGCCGGGCTCGACGGTGCCCTTCCTGCTGCTGGAGGTCTCCCAGCTGCTGCTGGCGGGCGGCCGTCTGGGCGCCCACGAGGACATCGTCCCCGACGAGCGCTACGAGCCCGACCTGGGCCCCGAGGCGGACGTGGACGAGCTCCGGGAGAACCTGGCCCGCCTGCTCGACCCGGTGGACGTCTACTCCGAGGTCTTCGACCCCTACGAGCCGCGCAGGGCCCCGGTCCCGGCCCGGATCTCCGACGACCTCGCCGACGTCATCACCGACCTGCGCCACGGCATGGCCCACTACCGCGCGGGCCGCACCGACGAGGCGCTGTGGTGGTGGCAGTTCTCCTACTTCTCCAACTGGGGCTCCACGGCGTCGGCGACCCTGCGCGCGCTGCACTCCGTGCTCGCCCACATCCGGCTGGACCAGCCGCTGGAGGAGCTGGACGGCCTGGACACCGACCAGGGCGTGATGGGCGACGAGACCCTGGAGTTCGAGGCCGGACGGGTCATGCAGCGGGAGATCGGCGGCCAGCTCGGGCTGAGCTCGGCGCCCTAGGTCATGTCCGACGAGCGCTCCCGCCCGCCGTGCGACCCGGAGTGACCTCCCCCACTTTCGGAGTGGCCCGCGCCCGACCGGGCAGGGACCATCCCGGAGCTACCGAATCTCACCATCTGGGAACCCGATGGTCGTTTTCGGACGCTCGGTAAACTGAGCCGACACACACGGACTGAGCGAGGAGCGCACGTGGGCCTTGTCGTGCAGAAGTACGGAGGCTCCTCCGTAGCCGATGCCGAGGGCATCAAGCGCGTCGCCAAGCGGATCGTGGAAGCCAAGAAGAACGGCCACCAGGTGGTCGCCGTGGTTTCCGCGATGGGCGACACGACGGACGAGCTGATCGATCTCGCCGAGCAGGTATCCCCGATGCCTGCCGGGCGCGAGCTCGACATGCTGCTGACCGCCGGAGAGCGGATCTCCATGGCCCTGCTGGCCATGGCGATCAAAAACCTGGGCCACTCCGCCCAGTCGTTCACGGGCAGCCAGGCAGGTGTCATCACCGACTCGGTCCACAACAAGGCCCGGATCATCGACGTCACCCCGGGCCGCATCCGGACGTCGGTGGACGAGGGCAACATCGCGATCGTCGCCGGCTTCCAGGGCGTGAGCCAGGACAGCAAGGACATCACCACGCTGGGCCGCGGCGGCTCCGACACGACCGCCGTCGCGCTGGCCGCCGCCCTCGACGCCGAGGTGTGCGAGATCTACACCGACGTCGACGGCGTGTTCACCGCCGACCCGCGCGTGGTCAAGAAGGCGAAGAAGATCGACTGGATCTCCTTCGAGGACATGCTGGAGCTGGCGGCGTCCGGCTCGAAGGTGCTGCTCCACCGCTGTGTGGAGTACGCCCGCCGATACAACATCCCGATCCACGTCCGGTCCAGCTTCAGTGGGCTCCAGGGCACGTGGGTCAGCAGCGAGCCGATTCAGCGAGGGGACAAGCAGGTGGAGCAGGCCATCATCTCGGGAGTCGCGCACGACACGTCCGAGGCCAAGGTCACGGTCGTCGGCGTGCCGGACAAGCCGGGCGAGGCCGCCGCGATCTTCCGTGCGATCTCCGACGCCGAGATCAACATCGACATGATCGTGCAGAACGTCTCCGCCGCCTCCACGGGCCTGACGGACATCTCGTTCACGCTGCCCAAGTCCGAGGGCCGCAAGGCCATCGACGCGCTGGAGAAGAGCCGGTCGCGCATCGGCTTCGACTCCCTGCGCTACGACGACCAGATCGGCAAGATCTCCCTGGTCGGCGCCGGTATGAAGACCAACCCGGGTGTCACGGCCGACTTCTTCAAGGCGCTGTCCGACGCGGGCGTGAACATCGAGCTGATCTCCACCTCCGAGATCCGCATCTCGGTCGTCACCCGCGCCGACGACGTCAACGAGGCCGTGCGGGCCGTGCACTCCGCCTTCGGCCTGGACTCCGACAGCGACGAGGCTGTCGTGTACGGAGGCACCGGGCGATGACGCACCGCCCGACGCTCGCGGTCGTGGGAGCGACCGGGGCCGTCGGCTCGGTCATGCTCCAGATCCTGTCCCAGCGCGCGGACATCTGGGGTGAGATCCGTCTGATCGCCTCCCCGCGCTCGGCCGGCCGCAAGCTGGCCGTGCGCGGGGAGGAGGTCGAGGTGGTGGCGCTCACCGAGGAGGCCCTCGCCGGGGTCGACGTCGCCATGTTCGACGTACCCGACGACGTGGCCGCCCGGTGGGCGCCGGTCGCCGCCGCGGCGGGCGCGGTGGTGGTGGACAACTCGGGCGCCTTCCGGATGGACCCGGAGGTGCCCCTGGTGGTGCCGGAGGTCAATCCGCACGCGGCACGGATGCGGCCGCGCGGAATCGTCTCCAACCCGAACTGCACGACCCTCTCCATGATCGTGGCCCTCGGCGCGCTGCACGCCGAGTTCGGGCTGCGCTCCCTCGTCGCCTCCTCGTACCAGGCGGTGAGCGGGGCCGGCCGGGCCGGCGTCGACACCCTGCGCCGGCAGCTGTCCCTGGTCGCCGGCACCGAGCTGGGGACCACCCCCGGCGACGTACGGCGGGCCGTCGGCGACGACACCGGGCCGTTCCCGGAGCCGGTCGCGCTGAACGTCGTGCCGTGGGCCGGTTCGCCGCGCGAGGACGGCTGGTCGTCGGAGGAGATGAAGGTGCGGGACGAGTCCCGCAAGATCCTCGGCCTGCCCCAGCTGCCGGTCGCCGTCACCTGCGTCCGCGTCCCCGTGCTCACCGGGCACTCGCTGACCGTGCACGCCGGCTTCGAGGGCGAGGTGACCGTCGCCAAGGCCCGCGAGATCCTGGCCACCGCGCCCGGCGTCGTCCTCTACGACGACCCGGAGGCGGGCGAGTTCCCCACCCCCGCCGACATCGTGGGCACCGACCCGACCTGGGTGGGCCGGGTGCGCCGCGCCCTCGACGACCCGACGGCGCTGGAGTTCTTCGTGTGCGGCGACAACCTCCGCAAGGGCGCCGCGCTCAACACCGCGCAGATCGCCGAACTCGTGGCGGCGGAACTCTCCTGAGGCGGCGGTGGCCGGAAAAACCCGCTGAGGTCCGGCCGTCGCGTTTGTAGGATCTGTGTGAAGAATGTGAGCCGATCGATGCTCCTGGCCCCTTGATCAGGAGCGTTGCGGCGACAGAAGATTTTTCTCCCCGTGCCTGCAACCGCTTGCAGGGCGGGGAGCGTCTTTGCGGTCGCCCTTCACAGGCGCGGAGACGCGTCTTTCCGGCGTGGGGACGCCACCGAGCAGGCGTGGGGACGCCCGTTCACAGATGAGGCACAAGGGAAGAGCGGGTAGGCATGTGGGCGTTTGACGCACGGTCGGTCGTGCTGCCTGGCACGCGAGGGCCGGTGGCGGGGACTGACGCAAAAGTGACGTCCGGCACGTACAACCCTCCAGGGGGGACGCGTGTCCAACTGGCGTGGCAGAGGTTCTCGACTTCAGCGCGGCGACCCGCGGTACGGCCCTACGGCCGCCCCGCCGTCCCGTCCGACCCCGCATGCCCGGTGCGCCCGGCGGCATGCCGGTGATCGCGCCCATGCCCGCAGCGCGGCCGACCCGCATCCCCAGTCAGCGTGACGGTTCCGAGGCGGAGAGCGCCGCGGCGGCCGGGACGACCGTCGACCACCTCACCGAGACCTACCGGGCGCACTACCGCTCGCTGCTGGGCCTCGCGGCGCTCCTCCTCGACGACACGGCCTCCTGCGAGGACGTCGTCCAGGAGGCGTTCATCCGGGTCCACTCCGCGCGCAAACGCGTCCGGGACCCGGAGAAGACGCTCGCGTACCTGCGCCAGACCGTCGTCAACCTGTCCCGCTCCGCCCTGCGCCGCCGCATACTCGGCCTGAAGCTGCTGTCGAAGCCGATGCCCGACATGGCGAGCGCCGAGGAGGGGGCGTACGACCAGCTGGAACGCGACTCCCTCATCAAGGCGATGAAGGGCCTGCAGCGCCGCCAGCGCGAGGTGCTGGTCCTGCGGTACTTCGCGGACATGACGGAGGCGCAGGTCGCCGAGACGCTGGGCATCTCGCTGGGCTCGGTGAAGGCGTACGGCTCGCGCGGCATCGCGGCGCTGCGGGTCGCGATGGAGGCGCCGGCATGAGCGGGGACCATAGCGGGCCGTCCGGACGGCCGGACGAGCATCAGCCGAAGCAATCGCACGCTGGGAACGGAACTGTGGACCACGGCCCCGAAGACCAGGGCCCGGACGGGCTCGAATCGGACGAGCTGGCACTGCGCCGCATATTGCACGACGCGGTCCAGGAGATCGAACCGCGCGACGGCACGCTCGAGCATCTGCGCCGGGCGGTGCCGGCCCGCCGGGCACGCAAACGGCAGGCGCTGGTGGGCGCCGCGGCCGCCGTGCTCTTCGTGGGCACGGCCGTCCCGGCCCTCGTGCACGTGTCGAACTCCGGCGGCGCCAACGTCAACTCGTCCAACGCCGGGCACGGCGAGCAGGCGCAGGGGGGCGCCGGCCAGGGCAAGGAGACGCAGGGCGGCGAGAGCACGTCCGGCGGCTCCTCCGGCGGCGGGCACGGCCAGGGCCAGGGCGGCGACAAGGGCAAGGACGCCGGCTCCGGCACCGGTCCGGGCGCCGGCACCGGCGGCTCCGACGACCCGCTGGCCACCAGCACGGCCGGGGTCCCGGCGTGCACCGCGGCCCAGCTCGGCGTGGCCGGCCAGGAGGCGGGCGGCCCCGACTCGTCCGGTGCGGTGTACGGCACCTTCCGCTTCAGCAACATCTCCACCGCCGACTGCACGGTGACCGGCCCCGGCTCGGTGTCGGTGTCCGCGGCGGGCGCGGCCGACGCCACGAAGGTCGGTCAGCTCCGGCATGCCGCGGGTGACCCGGCGGCCGGTCTGCCCGACCCGTCCCAGGAGCTCCCGGCCCTCGTCCTCAAGCCCGGCGGCTCGTACGAGGTGAAGTTCGCCTGGGTGCCCTCGGCGACCTGCCCGTCGGCGGGGGAGAGCAACGGCGGCGGTTCCGGCGGTCCGGACCCGACGCCCGACCCGACCGCGTCCGAAGGCGCCGGCGGCACCACGACCGGCACCTCGACGGGCGGCGACACGGGCACCTCCACCCAGCTGCTGGGCGAGGACCCGGCGGCCGACGGAAGCGTCACGGTCTCCAACACGACCGGGGCGGCGGCGCCCACGGCCGCGGTGACCGTGTCCAACGCGTGCGCGGGGACCGTCTACTGGACGGGCGTGCTGCCGGTCGCGTAGCCAGGGACCCGACGGGGTCAGGCGTTCGCCTTCTCCGGTGCGGTTCCCGCTCCCGGCTCGCCGGGCGCGGGAACCGTGCCCCCGGCGGCGGTCTCGCCGTCCGGGAGGATGCCGAGCTCCGCGTCCCGTACGGCCTCCGCCTCGCGGCGCAGCAGCCGGAACCACATGAAGACGACGAAGCCGGCGAACACGAACCACTCGCCGGTGTAGCCCAGGTTCTGGAACGCCTTCAGGTCGAGGCCCGAGTCGTTGACGGCGGCGACCGGCACCGCCTTCATCCCGGAGTCCGCCTTGGTCAGGGTGATCCAGGCGTCGTAGACGTCGTACGGCACCAGGTTGACCAGGGACGCGGCGCTGATCGCCGCGGTCTGGCCGGCGGGCAGGCCGCCCCGCGCGGGGACGCCGTTCTGGCCGGGGACCTCGGACGCCTGGAGCGCGCCGGTCACGGTGACCTCGCCCGACGGGGCGGCGGGGGCCTCGGCCGGGTCCGGGTCGCCGGGCAGCCAGCCGCGGACCACCGGGAGGGCCTTGCCGTCGTCGGTCCGCAGCAGGGTGACCACATAGCTGCCGCGCTCGCCGTCGACCTCGCGGTCCGGGACGAGCAGCTGCTCGGCGTACCGGCCGCGCGCGGTGGCCTGGCGGCCCACGGTGGCCTTGTCCACGGGCAGCAGCTCGGCGAGCGGCCGGGCGGGTTCGTCGCGGTTCTCCGCGGCCTGCTCGCCGGCGCCGCGGTGCTCCTGCACCCGGTCCTCGAACCGGCCGAGCTGCCAGGTCCCCATGAACACGCAGAACGGGATGGCGAGCAGCACGAAGACGTTGATCCCCCACCAGCGGGGCGTCAGCAGAAACCGGTACACGCCCCCAACGGTACGGTGCCGCGGGCCGGTGGCGAGGCGCGGGGTGCCGTCGTGGCCCGGCCTGCGCGAAGTTTTCCACAGGCTGGGGATCCCGGCCGCACGATGTCGTCCGGACCAGGCACTATGGGGTCATGACTGAGAGCCACGGGTCCGCTTCGCGGGATCACCGGAAGCAGGACGAGGACATGCCGGACTGGGAGCGGCGCTTCAGGGCGCCCCGGGTGTCGCTGCCCGACTGGGCGGAGGACGCCCCGGACCGCGCGCTGTTCGTGTCGAACGCCACGGGCACGTACGAGCTGTACGCGTGGGACCGGGCGACGGGCGAGCAGCGCCAGGTGACCGACCGGCCGAACGGCACGACGGACGGCGTGCTCTCCCCGGACGGCGCGTGGATCTGGTGGTTCGACGACAAGGACGGCGACGAGTACGGCGTCTGGCGTCGCCAGCCCTTCGACGGCGGTGAGGACGAGCCGGCGGCACCGGGCCTGGACGCCTCCTACCCGGCGGGTCTCGCCCTCGGCCGGGACGGCCGCACCGCGGTCGTGGGCCGTTCCACCGACGAGGAGGGCACCACGATCCACCTCGTGCGCACGGGCGAGCCGCCGGTGGAGATCTACCGGCACCGCGAGTCCGCGGGCGTCGGCGACTTCTCGCACGACGGCACCCTGATCGCCGTCGAGCACACCGAGCACGGCGACGCGATGCACGCGGCGCTGCGGGTGCTGCGCCCGGACGGCTCGACGGTCGCCGAGCTGGACGACACCAAGGGCGGCACCGAGGAGCTGGGCCTGGAGGTGCTGGGCTTCGCCCCGGTGGTCGGCGACGCGCGGCTGCTCGTCGGGCATCAGCGGCGCGGCCGCTGGGAGCCCCTGGTGTGGGACGTGGCGACCGGCGAGGAGACGGACCTGGCGCTGGAGTTGCCCGGCGATGTCAGCGCGGAGTGGTACCCGGACGGGACCGGTCTGCTGATCGTGCACAGCTTCGAGGCCCGCAGCGAGCTGTTCCGGTACGACCTGGGGCGGCGGGCGCTGGAGCGCGTCGACACCCCGGCGGGCTCGGTGTCGGGGGCGACGGCCCGGCCCGACGGCAGCGTCGAGTACCTGTGGTCGTCGGCGGCCGAGCCGTCGGCGGTGCGGTCCACGACCGGCCGGGTGGTGCTGGACCCGCCCGGCATGAGGTCCCCGGGCTCGGTCCCGGTGGAGGACGTGTGGGTGGAGGGGCCCGGCGGCCGCATCCACGCGCTGGTGCAGCGCCCGGCGGGCGCCGAGGGCCCGCTCCCCACGGTCTTCGACATCCACGGCGGCCCGACCTGGCACGACAGCGACTCGTTCGCGGCCGGCCCGGCGGCCTGGGTGGACCACGGGTACGCGGTCGTGCGGGTCAACTACCGCGGCTCCACCGGCTACGGGCGGGCCTGGACGGACGCCCTCAAGCACCGGGTCGGGCTGATCGAGCTGGAGGACATCGCGGCGGTCCGGGAGTGGGCGGTCGCCTCGGGTCTCGCCGACCCGGAGCGGCTCGTCCTGACCGGCGGCTCCTGGGGCGGCTATCTGACGCTCCTCGGCCTCGGCACCCAGCCGGAGGCGTGGACGCTGGGCATCGCGGCGGTCCCGGTCGCCGACTACGTGACGGCGTACCACGACGAGATGGAGGCCCTGAAGGCCATGGACCGCACCCTTCTGGGCGGCACGCCCGAGGAGGTGCCCGAGCGGTTCGAGGCGTCGTCCCCGCTGACGTACGTGGACCGCGTGAAGGCCCCGGTCTACATCTCCGCGGGGGTCAACGACCCGCGCTGCCCGATCCGCCAGGTCGACAACTACGTCAAGCGGCTGCAGGCGCGCGGCGCCGTGCACGAGGTGTACCGCTACGACGCGGGGCACGGCTCGCTGGTGGTGGACGAGCGGATCAAGCAGGTGCGGCTGGAGCTGGACTTCGCCGCGCGTCACCTGCCGGCACGCGGGAAGTAGCCGGACTCCGGGGCAGTCCACCCGGGAACCGGCGGCCCGGAGCCGGCCGTCAGGAACCGGCCGCCCGGAGCGGGTCCGAGCGGCCGGGTCATGTCCCCGCCCGCTCCCGGCCCCGGCGGCCGAGCAGTTCGGCCATCCCCTGGCGGGTGGCGGCCAGGACGACCCGGTCCTCGCGTCGCAGGACGTAGGTGTCGGGCAGGTCCCACACCCACCCGGACCGGGTGCCGGTCCGGTCGTCGTGGGGCCGCTCGGCGGCCGGGTCGTCCCGGCGTTCGCCGGGCGGGGTCCGGTCCAGGGCCAGCACCCGCCACGCGCCGGGCCGGAACGCCTCGCCGACGGTCCGGTCCTCCAGCTGGGGGTGCCCGCCCACCTCCAGCGTGGCGAACAGCAGCACCCGCCGCTCCACCGGGATGGCGCCCAGGATCTGCCGCCCCGCCATCGCCCCGGCGAACGCGGGCGCGGCCAGGTGCGTCACGCTGCGGCTGCGGGTGAAGCCGCGCGGGTGCGCGGCGCGCAGGGTGCGGTACACGGCCATGGCGAAGTCGTCGTCGTACAGCCGCAGGACGACCCGCAGGTCCGGGCGGACCGAGCGGGCGTACAGGGCCGCCTCCAGATTGGTCGTGTCCTCGCTGGTCACGGCGAGGAAGGCGTGGGCGCGGTGGATCTTCGCGGCCTCCAGCACGCCCTCCTGGGTGACGTCGCCGAGCACCACCGGCACCCGCAGCCGCCGTGCCGTGGGCATGCCGCGCGCCTCGGGGTCGGACTCCACGCACACCACCGGGATGTGCAGCTCGCGCAGCCGCGTCAGCACCCTGGTGCCGATCTTGCCCAGCCCCAGCAGCACCACATGGCCGCCCAGGCCGCGTGGCGGCTTGCGCAGCGCGGACGCCGAACGGAACGTGCCGAGGGCCTCCAGCACCGCCGCCAGCAGCACCGGGAGCAGCAGCAGGCCGGTCAGCCCGGACAGCAGCTGGAGGATCTGGTGGGCCAGCGGCTGGTGGAGCGCGGGCTCGTTGATCGCGAAGAGGTCGAGCAGGGTCACATAGGTCGCGTGCAGCGGGTGGTCGCCGCTCACCACGGTCAGCGCCACCGCGAGTCCCGCCACACAGGTCACCAGACCGGCCAGGGACCAGCGCAGCCGCCGGGAGAACAGGGAGCCGAACGACGGCATCAGGCTCCGCCCGCCGCGGCCCGGGGGCATCGGCGGACCGGCGTAGGACACCTGCTCCAGGACGACCGTGCCGCGTCCCCCGGCCGCCGCGACCTGGGCGGCGTCCGGCAGCATCAGCGGGCCCCGCTCGCCGCTGCCCTCCGAGCCGTCCGTACCGGCCGGGTCGCTGCGGGTCGAGGACAGCAGGGCCAGGGTGGCCAGGTCGGCGGGGCGGGTCTCGCCCGGCGGTCGTTCCACCGCACGCAGTAACAGGCCGTCGGTCTGCACGACCTTGCTGGTGCCGGCGACGGCCGTGGCGGTGAGCGCGGGGGCGGCCGTGTCGGCGTCCGACAGCACGGTGGTGGAGGCGTCGAGGCCGCCCTCGCCGGAGCCCGCCGCCAACGCGGCCGCCTGGTCGAGGAGTTCCTCGATGTGCTGGCCGAGGCGGCGGTTGTAGAGACGCAGGACGAGGCGCAGACGGGGGTTGAGCCGGCGGGCGGTGAGGGCGGCGCGGATGTTGGTCTCGTCGTCGTCGTAGACGAGGGCGAGGGCGGCGGCCCGCTCGACCCCGGCCTCGGCGAGGGTCGCCTCGGTCGGCTCGGCGGCCTCCAGCACCCGGGTGCCGCCCGGTTCGCCGGGCACCGGTGCCGTGCCCGCGCGGTTGACGGCGGCGGTCACCGCGCCCAGCAGCGCCGCCGACGCGGCCCGGGCCCGCCCGACCACCGGCGGCCGTACGGCCCGCTCGGACGGCGGCACGACGAGGGTGACCTGTTCCCGGTACACGCCGCGCAGTTCGGCGGCCAGCCGGTGTGCGAGCCCGTCGTCGCCGCACACCACCATGTGGGCGGTGCTGTCACTGATCGAGGTCTGCTGCGGAACTGCCACGAGGGAGAAGCCTGCCTCATCGTGATCGGTTGTTCCACAGCCTGTGAACTCCCGTGGCTCACGCCCCCGGTGGGCCCTTGGCGGGACCGGCCGTCATCGCGCGCGGGGACGTTCTCCGGAGTACCGCGAGAACGCGATCCGGTGCCCGATCCGTCCTTCGACCACGAGGACCGGACGCTCAGCCCGGCGCCGTGACGGGCGGGTACGTCCAACCGAACGAGCCGAGCGCGCGGGCCCTGGCCTCCACCACCGCCATCCGCGCGGCCCGTTCGGCGGGGTCCACATGGGCGGCCTGCCCCGTGGCCTGCCCGTCCCACTTGCGGTAGAGCAGCCCCACCCGGGCCGAGAACCAGCCGCGGCTGACCGCGTTGAGCGCGAGCAGCAGCCCGGTGTCCTCCGAGGCGGGCAACGCCATCCAGCCGCCGAGCGCGAGCAGCAGGTCCCGGCGGACGCACAGGGTCGCCGGGTGGACCGGGGCGAGCCAGCCGTTCGCCCGCCAGGGGCCGAGGAGGGCGCCCGGCTCTATCGGGCCGTCGTCCGGGTCGCCGGGGAACGCGGCCGTCGAGCCGTCCGGCAGCAGGTCGAGCACCCGGGACGTCGTCCAGCCGACGGACGGGTGGTCCTCGAGGACGGCCAGGTCACGGGCGAGGGCGCCCGGGGTGAGCTGGTCGTCGGCGTCGAGGATCTTCGCGTAGGCGCCCTCGGTGTGCGCGAGGGCGAGCGTACGGGCCACGCCCGGCCCGCCGGGCCGCCCCTGACGGAACGTCACCCTCGGGTCGTCGGGGATGTACGGGCGGACGGCGCCGCCGCGGCCGTCCTCCTGTATCACCCAGTGCCACTCCCAGCCGGGCGGTAACTCCTGGGCGCACAGCGACGCGTGGGCCTGCGGGAGGAAGGCCGCCGAGGGGCCGTGGACAGCGGTCACGACGACGACCCGCCGGAGCACGGTGTCCCTCACCACCCTTCCACGGACATGCGAAGGCCCGACCGCTGGCGACGGGGGATGCACCAGCGATCGGGCTGTGGCCAACAGTAACAAGGCCGCGAGCCTCGTGGGGGCCGACGGATCGGCTGCGGTGAGGCGTTGTGATCGGGATCACGGAAATCGCTGTCCCGCCGGGCTCCGGCATACCACTTGCGTCCCCGCTCCCTCACGCTGCGCACCGGTCGCACCGCTTCAGTCGGAGCACGGCGGCTCGTACGACAGCCGGGGCAGGTACTCGCGCCACCGCTCCCGGGTCAGCACGCCCTGGGTCGTCGAGCAGACCCGGCGGATCGCCTGGCCGACGTCCAGGTTCCACAGCCGTACGGTGTCGGTGCCGCTGGAGACGCCGAGCATGCGGCTCGCGGGGCGGAACGCCAGGAAGTTGCCCGTCCTCGCGTTGGGGCTCATCGCCTGCCCGACCGCCGAGGCGTGCTCCGGGTCCCCGACGTCCCACATCCGCACCGTGTTGTCGTTGCCGCCGCTGGCGAGGGTGCGGCCGTCCGGGCCGAACGTCAGGGAGACGACCGCCTCGGTGTGGCCGGTGAGCGGAGGGCCCTGCGCCCGTGCCCGGGCCGGGTCGGTGACGTCCCACAAGCGGACCAGGTCGTCGTCGCCGGCGCTGGCCAGCGTGCGCCCGTCCGGGGCGTAGGCCAGGGAGTTGACCGGTCCGCCGTGCCCGGTCAGCGGGCCGCCGAGCGCCGCCGCCCGGCCGGGCCTGGCCATGTCCCACAGCCGGACCGTGGCGTCCGCGCTGCCGCTGGCCAGGGTGCGCCCGTCCGGGCTGAAGGCGAGCGAGTTGATGTAGCCGCCGTGCCCGGTCAGCGGCTTGCCCAGCGGGACCGCGTGCGCGGGATCGCGTACGTCCCACAGCCGGATCGTGCGGTCGTCGTACGCGGTGGCCAGCGTGTGCCCGTCCGGGCTGTACGCGAGCGCGTCCGGGCCCATGAACCGGGTGCGCAACGGCAGCGGCGGGCCCAGCGGGGACGGACGGGCGGGGTCGTGGACGTCGAACAGATGGACAGCGCTGCTGCCGGTCAGCACCGCGAGGGTGTGCCCGTCCGGGGAGAACACCAGCGAGCGCTGTCCGCCGTCGCCGGGCAGAAAGGGCTTGTTCAGCAGCGCGGGCCGGTCGGGCCGGGACACGTCCCACAGGCGCACGCTGCCGTCCCGCGCGGCCGTCGCCAGCACCTTGCCGTCGGGCCGGAACGCGCCGGTGCGGCCGGTCATGTCGGACGTCGGGACGGACCACAGCCGGACCTTGCCGTCGCCGCTGC
Organism: Streptomyces sp. NPDC059852; assembly: GCF_042731455.1. Classification (NCBI taxonomy): domain Bacteria; kingdom Bacillati; phylum Actinomycetota; class Actinomycetes; order Kitasatosporales; family Streptomycetaceae; genus Streptomyces; species Streptomyces sp. NPDC059852. Next base: position 86,516 of record NZ_JBHWJK010000010.1, read on the forward strand.
CGGTGGCGAGGGTGCGGCCGTCCGGGCTGAAGCCCAGCGCGTACATCTCCCCGCTGCCGCCCGCGAGCGGCTCGCCGACCTGAGAGGCGTCCGCCGGGTCGCTGACGTTCCACAGGCTCGCGGTGCTGTCCGCGCTGGCGACGGCGAGCATGGTGCCGGCCGGGTTGAACGCCACCGACCACACGGGCCCCAGATGCCCGGTCAGCGGGGTGCCGACCTGGTGGGCGCGGGCCCCGTCCGAGACGTCCCAGAGCCGGACGGTGTCGTCGGCGCTGCCGCTGGCCAGGGTGCGCCCGTCGGGGCTGAACGCCACCGAGTGCACCAGACCGGTGTGCCCGGTCAGCCGGGCCAGCGGCTCGGGCCGGCGCCGGTCGGTCACGTCCCACAGCCGTACGGTGTCGTCGTCGCCGCCCGCCGCCAGCGTCCCGCCGTCCGGGCTGAACGCCACCGAGCGCACGGCTGCCTCCGCGCCGGTGAGCGTGGTGAGCGGGGCCGGGTGCCCGGGGTCGGCCACGTCCCACAGGCGGACCGTGCGGTCCTCGCTGACGGAGGCCAGGGTGCGCCCGTCCGGGCTGAACGCGACCAGGTAGACGGTGCCCTCGTGCCCGGTCAGGGGCGCGCCGAGCGGCTTCGGCCGCTCCGGGTGCCGTACGTCCCACAGCCGGACGGTGCCGTCGTCGGCGGCGCTGGCGAGGGTGTGGCCGTCGGGGCTGAAGACCGCGCTGCTCACCCAGCTGCGGTGTCCGGTCAGGGGCGCGCCCAGCGGGCGGGGGCGCCGCGCGTCCGACACGTCCCACAGGCGGACGGTCCGGTCGTAGCCGGCGGTGGCCAGGACGTCGCCGTCGGGGCGGAACGAGGTGAGGTAGACCGCGCCGGAGTGGCCGCTCAGCGGGGTGGCGAGCGGCGCGTTCACGATCGAGACGAGCCGGCTGCCGGTCTCCTCGTCGTCCGGGCGCAGCCGGTGGGCCACCAGATCGAGCTGGGCGGACAGCGAGGGGTCGGTGTACTGGAAGCGGTCGGCCTCGGCGAGCACCTGCGCGAACAGGGCGTCGTCGCGCTGCTTCCACGCCACCGCCGCCGCGCCGACGGCGACCAGCGCCAGCGCGACGAGGACCGCGACCCCGCCGCGCAGGATCCACACCGTGCGCCGGCGCAGCCGGACGGAGGCGGCCAGGAACTCCACGGCACCACGGGTGAGGAAGGTGTCCCCGGCGGAGCGGGCCCACTCGTGGGCCTGCTCCAGCCGGGAGCCCCGGTACAGCAGGGAGGAGTCCCGCTCGGACTCCTCCCAGGCCCGGCCGTCCTCCTCCAGCCGCTGGCGCAGCAGATGGCCCTGCCGGTCCTCCTCGATCCAGTCCCGCAGCCGGGGCCAGGCGTGCAGCAGGGCCTCGTGGGTGATCTCCACCGTGTCCGCGTCCAGGGTCACCAGCCGGGCCCTGACCAGCGCCTCCAGCGACTCCTCCGTCTTCGCCGGGTCCGCCGCCTCGGCCGCGAGCTGGCGGCGGGTGCCGCGGCGCCGGGTCGCCTGGGTGTCCTCGCCGATCCGGACCAGGCGCAGCAGCAGCAGCCGGGCGGCGGTGCGGGCCGCCGGGTCCAGCTGGGCCCAGGCACGCTCGGCGGTGGCGGCGACGGCTCCCTGGATGCCGCCGGCGGCGCGGTATCCGGCGAGCGTGAGCCGGCCGGCCTTGCGCCGCTGCCAGGTGACGAGCATGGCGTGCGACAGCAGGGGCAGCACGCCCGCGTCATGGGCGCCGCGCGGGCCGTCCGCGCCCACCTCCCGGGCGATCAGCTCGGCGAGCCCCGGTTCCAGCTCCAGGCCGACGGCCTTGGCGGGACCGGTGACGGCCTCCCGCAGTTCGGTGGTGGTGAGCGGGCCGAGGACCATGTGCCGGTGCTGGAGGGCGTCGGCCAGCTCGGGGTGGACCAGGCACTGCTCGTAGAAGTCGGCGCGGATGCCGAGGACGACCAGGGCGGGAGCGGGGGCGCCGGGCCGGGGCGGGGCGCAGGCCGCGTGCAGGACGCGGACGAAGGCGCGGCGGTCGGCCTCGTCGGCACAGAGAGTGAAGGTTTCTTCGAACTGATCGACGATCAGTACGGGTGGTGCGGGCGCCACGTCGGAGGGCGACCCGGGCGGGCCGGTGGCCGAGGTCTCGCGCCGGGCCCAGGCGAGGACGGCCCTGTGCACGTCCCGTACGAGGCCCGCGTCGCCGTCGTCCGCGCCGTCCGGTCCGCGCGCGGTGGACGCGGACGCCACCACGTCCGTCAGCTCCGGCACCCGTCGGACCAGCTCGCCCAGCGGATCGGCGCCCGGCACCAGCTGGAGCACGGCGCTCGCCCGGGGCGCCCCGGCACCACGCAGCGCGCCCTCCCGTACGGCCGGCACCAGACCGGCGTTGAGCAGGGAGGACTTCCCGGCGCCCGAGGCACCGACCAGCATCACCAGGCCGCCGGTGCGCTCCGCCGCGCGGAGCCGGGCGACCAGCGTGTCCGTGCTGCGCTCCCGGCCGAAGAACCAGCGGGCGTCCTCCTGCCGGTAGGAGGCCAGCCCCCGGTACGGGCACACCCCGCCGGACACCGCCGCCTGGGCGGGCTGCTCCGGCTCCTGCCCCTGGCCGGAGGTGGCCCGCTCCCACAGCTGCTGCCACTGCACCAGGTCGTACAGACCGGCCGACACGGGCGACGGCCGCAGCCGCCGGGCCTGGGGGACGAGGACGTGCAGGACGGCCGAGAGCGCGGCGAACTGCGCCGGTACGTTCCTGGCGCGCCGCCAGTCGCTGATCCGCTGGGCGGACACCCGCACGGGGCGTCCCCGCTCGTCCACCCGCTGCAGCCGGACGACCGCCTCGGCCACGCTCTTCAGGGGTGGGTTCCCGGCCTCCTTGTAGAGCAGCGCGAGCCGTTCCGCGAAGGCCGCGCGCGCCGCCGACTCGGAACTCAAGACCGTCACTCCCTCACTCGCGCGCCATCTGGTCTTCCGGACCGGAAAACTCACCTTATACGCCTGACCTGCGAGGAAGACCCGCTCCGGAGACCGGAACCTCCTCGCGGGCACCCTCCGACTGGCAGGATCACGACGCAAGTGCGGGAGCCGCCGCGCGCCGCCGAGGCGGGCTCACCAGCCACAGAGCCCGAAGCCGCCTCACCCGGCGCCGCACGTTCTCGGACAGCTTTCCCACCTCGCCGTCCGCGGGAGTCGCGAGCGCGCCGCGCCGCCGTCCTCCCGCCCGCCCCGCCCGGAACCCGCCCCGGTCCCGTGAGTCCTGAGACAGGTCGTGAGGACCGGCCCCCGCGCCGCCGTCCGGCACCGGTCCCCACGAGGGGAGGGACCGGTGCCGGACGACGCGGTCACCGCCTGCGACGGCGGGTGCCCCGCCCCTGGCGCGCGTGAACCCCCGAAAGCTGTGATGGTGGTGGGGGAGGGGACGACAGGCCGGTCTCGTGCTGCAAGGCGGTGAACGAGGTGGCAGAGAGCGACGACATACCCCCGGGACCAGGCGCGCCCCCCGCGGACCCCCTGGGCGACCCCTTTTTGCGGACCCGCTTCGCGCTGCCCGCCCGGCCGGCCACGTTTCTGCGCCGCGCCCGCCTGGTCCACCACCTCGACGAGGCCCTCGGCACCCCGCTGACCATGGTCAACGGCGCCGCCGGAGCCGGGAAGACCCTGCTGGTCGCCGACTGGGCGGCCGGCCTCGAGCACCCGGTGGTCTGGCTGAGCCTCGACCCGTCGCTGCGCGGCCCCGGGATGTTCTGGGCCCATCTGCTGCAGGCGCTGCGCACCCACGGGGTGCCGGTCGCCGACGGGGTCGGCACACCCGCCGACGCCGCAAGCGTGCACCACACGCTGCTCACCCGGCTCGCCGCCCAGCTCGGCACCGACGGCGACGAGCTCACCGTGGTGCTCGACGAGTACGACCGGATCGGCGCCCCCGAGATCGCCGAGCAGCTGGAGTTCGTCCTGCACCACGCCGGGCCCGGCCTGCACCTGGTCGTCGTCACCCGCACCGAGCCGCTGCTGCCGCTGCACCGCTACCGCGCGGCCGGCGACCTCACCGAGATCCGCAACGCCGAACTGGCCTTCACCCCCGAGGAGACGGTCGCCCTGCTGCGGCGGCACGGACTGCGCCTGTCCGTGCAGGCCGCCGCCGCCCTCGTCGAACGCACCGGGGGCTGGGCCGCCGGCCTGCGGCTGTGCGCCCTGGCCGCCCGGCAGCACCCCGACCCGGAGGCGTATCTGAAGGAGTTCGAGGCCGGGCACAGCACGGTCGCCGACTTCCTGCTCGCCGAGGTCCTCAAACGGCAGCCGCCCGCCACCCAGGACCTCCTGCTGCGCGTCAGCGTCCTGGACCGCTTCTGCGCCGACCTCGCGGGCGAGCTGACCGGACGCGGCGACGCCGAGGCGATCCTGGCCGGCCTGCACCGGGAGAACGCCTTCGTCGAAGACCTCGGGCACGGCTGGTACCGCCTGCACCCGCTGTTCCGGGAGATCCTGCGGGCGCACCTGCGCGAACGCTCCGCCGAGCTGGAACCCCGGCTGCATCTGCGGGCCGCGCGGTGGCTGGGCCGCTCCGGCCATCTGCCGGAGATGCTGACGCACGGGGCCGCGGCCGGGGAGTGGGACTTCACCGCCGGGGCCCTCGTCGACGACCTGGCCCTCGGCCAGCTCTTCACCGGGCTGAGCACCGGTCACCTCGTCGACCTGTTCTCCGGCATGGACCCGGCGGCGGACAGCCCCGCCGCCGAACTGGTCCGCGTGGCCCGGGACCTGTCCCGCGGCGACCTCGACCACGCCCTGGCCCGCCTCGGGCCCCTCCGCGAGCGGCTGGCCGCCGCCGGGCCCGGCACCGCCGCGGGCCGCCTCGGCTGCGCCCTGCTGGAGGCGCTGGCGGCCCGGGTCACGGGCTCCCCGCAGCGCGCCGAGGACGCGGTGCGCGCGGCCCGCGAACTCCAGCACGAGCTCCCCGCCGACCTGCTGGACAAGCACCCGGAACTGTCCGCGCTGCTGCTCACCCACCTCGGCTCCGCCCGGCTGTGGGCGGGCGACCTCGACGCGGCGCGATCCGCGCTCACCACCGTCGCCGGCACCACGACCGGGGCGGCCACGGCCCTGCCCCGCGCGGACGCCCTGGAACTGCTGGCGCTCATCGACCACCTCGACGGCCGGCCGGCCACGGCGGAGCGCAAGGCGTCCGCCGCCCTCGCCGAGACCGACCGCCACGGCCTGGCTGAAGGCGCCGGCACCGGACTCGGGAGCGTCGTCCTGGCCGCCGTGGCCGTCGAACGCGACGACCTCACCGAGGCGCGGGACCTGCTCGACCGGACGCCCGGCCCCGCGGTGCACGACCCGGTCACGGCGGCGGGCCGCTCGCTCGCGACGGCCCGGCTGCTGCTGGCCCGCGGCCGGGCGCGCGCCGCACTCGAGGCCGCCGACCCCGTCGTGCCGGCCGCCGTCCGCTCCCCCTGGCAGCGGCTGCACACCGCACTGGTCGCCTCGTCCGCCCACCTCGCGGAGGGACGGCCCGACCTGGCGACGAAGGTGCTGGAGCAGCTCGGCGACGACCACCCGGTCCTCACCGTCGCCACCGCCCGGGCCCGGCTCGCGGCGGGCGACCCGGACACGGCGCTCGGGCTGCTCGACCCGGCCGGGGCCGTGGGGAGCGCGGGCCCCGCCGTGCTCGTGCGCGCCACCCTGCTGCGGGCGCAGGCCGCGCACACGGCCGGGGACACCGCGACCGCCCGCCGCCTGGTCGCGCAGGCGGTCGCGGAGGCCCGGCACGAGCGGCTGCGGCGGCCCTTCCGGGAGGCCGGCCCCTGGATCGAGCCCTACCTGGCCGACGCGCGTACGAGCGGACCCGACCGGGGAGCGCTGCCGTTCCCGGTGGAGCCGCTGAGCGGGCGGGAACGGGACGTGCTGCTGCGGCTCGCCCAGATGATGTCCACCGAGGACATCGCCGCCGACCTGTACGTGTCCGTGAACACGGTCAAGACGCATCTGAAGAGCGTCTACCGCAAGCTCGCCGTCAACCGCCGCAACGACGCCGTGCGGCGGGCCCGTGAACTGGACCTGCTGTGACGGCCCGGGGTGCCACCGGGCAGCCGGCGACCGCACGGGAGCGCCGGGCGCGGCTGCGGGCGCACGCCGACTACACCGGCGGCGTCTACGGCTCCATGCTGGCCGCGTCGGTGGTGATCGGCGCCGGCGCCCTGGGCACCTACCACCGCACCGAGCTCGTGGTGCTGCTGCTCCTGACCGGCCTCGTCTTCTGGGCCGCGCACGTGCACGCCCAGCTGTTCGGCGCGCGGCTCGCCGACCGGCCGTGGAGCCGCGGGACCGTCTGGCAGGTGTGCCGCGAGGAGTGGCCGATCGTCAAGGCCGCCCTTCCCCCGGCCGTGGCCGTGGCGGTCAGCCCCCTGCTCGGCCTGGACCTCGCCGGCACCGCGTGGCTGGCCCTCGCGGTCGCCGTCGCGGGGCAGGTGGGCTGGTCGGTGGCGGCGGCGGCACGGGCCGGCGCGACCCGGCGGCTGATCGCCCTGAGCGCCGCCGTCAACCTGCTGTTCGGTCTCGTGATCGTCGTGTTCAAGATCGTGGTGTCGCACTGAGCCGCCCGCGCGGCCCCCGGCTCACCTGTGCCGGGTGAGGTGGGGGCGGCGGCCGGGCGCGACGATGGCAGGACTGCCATCGGCTGTCGGCGGGAGAGCAGCACATGCGCTACGAGATCCGCGTCGAGGGGCACATGTCGGAGACGCTGGCCGGACTCTTCCCGGAACTGGACCACGTGGTGATGTCCGGCCAGACCGTGCTGTTCGGGCCGATCGTCGACGACGCGCACCTGTACGGCCTCCTGGCCCGCTGCCAGTCGCTGGGCCTGCGCGTGGTGGAGATGCGGCAACTGCCCGAGTGAGCGCCGCGCCCCGCCGTCCCCCCTGGGGCGCCGCGCCCTGCCGTCCCCCACGGCGTCTCCCGGACGGCCCCCTCAGATGTCCCGCGCCTCGACCCGGCCGCTCGCCACCGCCGTGCCCAGCGCCTCGAAGTCCCGATCGTTCTGCTCGGCGTAGGCCCGCGCGAACTCCGTCAGGGCGCGGTCGAAGCGGTCGCCGCCCCCCAGGTAGGCCGCGATGGCCACCGGGTCGCCGGAGCGGGCGTGCGCCCGGGCCAGGCTTCCGCCGCACACCTGCCCGAACAGGCACAGCGTCGCCGGGTCCCAGAGCTCCGGCCGGGCGATGCCCTTCCAGTCCCGCAGCTGACGCACGTAGAAGTCCCGGCCGCGCCCGTCGAGGCCGCTGACGACATGGGTCCAGCCCAGGAAGATGTCGCTGGTCGTCTGGATCAGCCGCTGGCCCGTCACCACCCGGCGGCCCTGGTTGTCGAAGCGTTCCCCGCCGGTGTGCGCGGCCAGCACGGACTCCTGCGCCTCCTTGGCCTGGAGCAGCAGCGGATCGTCGTCGTCGCGGCCGAGCATCAGGACGATCCAGCAGCGCGTGCCGACGCTGCCGACACCCACCACCTTGCGGGCGACGTCCACCATCCGGTAGTGCCGCAGCAGATGCCGGCGCTCCGACGACAGCGACTTCGTGTAGCCCTCCACGACCGCCTGGAGCTCCTTCTCCTGCTGGTCCGTGGACGCCTCGCTCGGCAGGTCCCGCAGCGGGGTGATCAGCGGCGGGTCCGGCGCGATCAGCCGGCCCACGGCGGTGCGCCGGGTCAGCTTCGCGTACGCCTGCATATGGGTGCGGGTACGGGCCTTCGCGGTCGCCTCGGCGGTGCGGCGCCGGGTCTGCTTGCTCATCACGGACGCCAGCAGCGCGCGCATCCGGTCGACGTCGTCCTGCGCGTACCAGATGTCCAGGGTCCGCATCCCGGCGAACTCCCGCATCCGCGCCCGGTACCCGCCCACACACGCGCGGACCGCCTCGGCCTGCTCCCGCTCGTCGAACCCGTTCGCGCGGGCGGCGATCACGAAGCTGGCCGCGAGCCGCTTGACGTCCCACTCGAAGGGCCCGGCCAGGGTCTCGTCGAAGTCGTTGATGTCGAAGACCAGATGCCGCTCGGGCGAGGCCAGCAGACGGAAGTTCAGCAGATGGGCGTCCCCGCACAGCTGCGCGGTCAGCCCGCTGTGCGGGTGCCGCCCGAGATCCATGGCCATGATGGCCGCGGCGCCCCGGTAGAACCGGAACGGCGACTCCAGCATCCGGGCGTAGCGGATCGGCACCAACTCCCGCACCCGGGTGGACGACTGATCCTCGATCACGTCGATCGGGTCGGTGCGGCCGTCGGCGTCGTAGCGGGCCTGGCCCGAGCGCGGTGCGCGCTTGCGGGCGCTCCTGCCGTAGGCGGCCCGCTCGGCCGGTGACAGGGAGGATGTGAACGCGCTCGGAATCGTCATGGCTCGCCCTTCCACGTCCGTGCGGCCGGAGGCGGCGGTCGCGGTGCGCGGCTCCGTCGCCCGGGGCACCGGCAGACCCTTCCACCCTCCACCCCATCCCGACGGCGCCCCGCGCGGATCACCCGTCAGGGGTGACCCGGTGGGCGGCGGGGCGGGGCACGCTGATGCGGTGAGGGGTGCCACACACCGTCCCGTCGGCGGACCCGGTGACGACGGCCGTACCACGCGAGGAGGAGCCATGACCATGTCGCGTGGCCCGGCGCCGCACACCGGATCCGATCCTCTGGCCGGCGGGACGGTCCCCACCCCCGACCAGCAGACCGAACGTCTGCTGGCGGCGCTCGGCGGCTCCTGGAAGTGGCTGCTGGCCTCGGCCGTGGCCACCCTCGTGCCCGGCGTCGTGGCGCTGGCCTGGCCGGACGCCACCCTGCACGTCCTCGCGGTGATCATCGGGCTGTACCTGCTGGTGACCGGGGCCTTCCGGTTCGTCGCCTCGTTCGCGCGGGCCCACGGCGACCGGCATCTGGAGCTGCTGTCGGCCGTGCTCTTCGTCCTGGCCGGAGTGCTGTGCCTGCGTCACCCGCTGCAGACCATCGCCGCGCTCTCCCTGATCGTCGGCGCCGTCTGGGTCGTCACCGGCATGCTGACCGCCTGGACCGCCCTCGCGCTGAAGGGGATGCCGCACCGCGGGGTCGTCCTCGGCGCCGCGGCCCTCGGCGTCGTCGCCGGCATCGTCGTCCTGGCGCTGCCCGGCGAGTCGGCCGTCGTGCTGACCCGGCTCCTCGGCCTGTGGCTCGTCCTGCTCGGCCTGGCCGAACTGGGCGTCGCCTTCGCCTGGCGCGCCGCGCTGCGCCAGGCGCTGCCCGAGGAGCCGCCGCCCCCCGGCCCACCGGCGGCCGCCTGAGCGACCGAGGAGGCGCCCATGCCCCCGGATGCGAACCCCGAGACCCCCGACCCCGGCCACCGCCCCGGCCACCGCGCCCCCGGCCCCCGGACGCTCTCCGCGGAGGAGGCCGCCACCTACGAACGCCTGCGCCACGCGTCCGCGCAACGGCACCGCAAGGCGCGCTACGCCGGGTCGTCGCTGCTGCTGCTGATCACCCTGCTGCTCGCGATACCGGCCGTGGTCGCCGCCTGGACGGCCGACACGGTCTCCGACACCGACCGGTACGTCGACACCGTCGCGCCGCTCGCCTCGGACCCGGCCGTGCAGGACGTCGTCACCGACCGGCTGACGGCCCGGGTCGTGGCCAACGTCGACGTCGACGCGGTGACGAAGGAGCTGGGCAAGGCGCTCGCCGACGCCGGCGCGCCGCCCGCCGTCGTCGACCGGACGCAGGCGCTGTCCGGGCCGCTGAAGGCCGCCGTGTCGAACGTCGTGCACGGCATCATCGACCGGGTCGTCACCAGCGGCGCCTTCGAGCAGGTGTGGGTGGACGCCAACCGGCGCGCCCACGAGGCGGTCGTCGCCGTGCTCACCGGGGACGACAGCGGGGCGGTGCGCGCCGAGGGCGACAGCATCAAGCTGGACGTCGCCCCCCTGATCGACGACGTCAAGCAGCGCCTGGTCGACCAGGGCTTCGACAAGGCGTCCGCGATCCCCGCGCCGGACGCGCAGATCACCCTCTTCCAGACCGACAAGCTGAGCGAGGCGCAGGACGCGCTGCGGCTGCTCGACGTCATGGGCGTCTGGCTGCCGGTGATCACGATCGTGCTGGCCGCGCTCACCGTGTGGACCGCGCCGGCCCACCGCATGATGCTGCTGATCACGGCCTCCGGCGTCGCCGTCATGATGATCGTGCTCCTCGTCGGACTGGCCGTGGCCCGCCGGATCTATCTGGACTCCGTGCCCACCTCGGTCCTGCCCACCGACGCCGCCGCGGCCATCTACGACACCTTCGTGCGCTTCCTGCGCGACAGCACCCGCACCCTGCTGGTCGTCGCCGTGATCACGGCCCTCGCCGCCTATCTGTTCGGCCCGAGCCGGGTCGCCCGCTGGGTGCGCGGCCAGTCGGCGCGCGGCACCGGCGCCGCCGGGCACGCGCTGCGCGACGCGGGGATGCGCACCGGCGCGGCCGGGCGCTGGCTGGACACCCACCGGTCCTGGGCCACCGGCATCGTCATCGGCGCCGGGGCACTGGCCCTGCTGCTGTGGAACCGGCCCACGGTCGGGGTGGTGGCCCTGGTCGTCGGCCTGGTGGTGGTCGTCCTCGCCCTGGTGGCCGTGGTGGCGGCGACGGCGGCCCCACGGCCGGCGGACGGACCGGCGGCGGGGGACTTCACCCGTCCAGGGTGAGGCCGTTCGACGTGAACATGCGCACGCTGAGGGCAGCGGGACCGCTGGACGGCCCCGCACGCCGCGACGGAGGAGAGCGATGACCGGTTCCACCTACCTCGCCTACGACTACCCGCTGCTCAGCATGTTCTGGACGCTCCTGTGGTTCTTCCTGTGGATCATGTGGTTCGTCCTGCTGTTCCGGATCATCGGCGACATCTTCCGGGACGACTCGCTGAGCGGCTGGGGCAAGACCGGCTGGCTGATCTTCGTGATCGTGCTGCCGTTCCTCGGTGTCTTCGTCTACCTCATCGCCCGCGGCAAGGAGATGGGGGGCCGCGAGATCGCCCACGCGCAGGCGCGGCAGCGGGCGTTCGACGACTACGTGCGCGAGCGGGCCGGCGAGTCCGGCGGCCGCAGCAGGGCGGACGAGCTGGCCAAGCTCTCCGACATGCGCAACCGCGGTGACATCGACGACGACGAGTTCCGCCGGGCCAAGGAACTCGTCCTCAGCGGCGCCGGTCCGTCGACCGGCACCTCCACCCCGCCCTCCTCGGGCTCCCGGGTCTGACCGCCCGGGTCGATCACCACGGGGACCGCCGAAGGACCCCGGGGAACAAGGAATCGAGGCACATGATGGCCACCTCACACTCGCGTCAGGACCAGACGACCAAGTACGCGTGGGCCGCCGGCCTGACGGCCTTCGCCGCGGTCATGCTCACGATCGCCGGTCTCATCGCGATCTTCCGCGGCATCATGGGGATCGCCGAGGACGACGTCTTCCTCGCCACCCGCAACTACGTGTTCGAGTTCGACCTCACCGGCTGGGGCTGGGTCCACCTCATCCTCGGAGCGGTCGCCGTGATCATCGGCATCGGTCTGTTCCAGGCGCCGATGTGGGCGCGGATCGGCGGCGTGGCCATCGCCGCGCTGATCATCATCGCCAACTTCCTGTCGCTGCCGTACTACCCGGTGTGGTCCGTGGTGGCCATCGCGATCTCCGGATTCGTGATCTGGGCCCTGTGCGTCACCCGGCGCGACGACATGCGCGGCTTCTGACCCCGGGCCCCGGCGACCGGCCGGGGCCTTCTCATGCCCTCGGTTCGTCCGCGCGCGGCGTGACCGCCTCGCCCTGGATCACCCGCGGCGCCGGCTGCTCGCCCTCGTCCTTCATCGCCTTGGCCTCGGCCTTCAGGATGCGCGCCGACTTGCCCGCCGAACGGGCCAGCTCCGGAAGCTTCTTCGCGCAGAGGACGGCTATGACGACGACGAGGATGATCGCGATCTCGCTCAGTCCGAACATGAGGTCCGCTCCTCCTGGTGACCGGCGGCCGGCCGTGACGGCGGGCCGTACCGACTGAAATCTACAGCAGTGTAGATAGCGGGGGGAGACCGTCTCTGCTTTCCTTACGGCGGACCGTTGTAGAGGGCCGACGTGACGCGCGGGCCGTCGGGAGGGAAACAGGGCATGGCGGAACGACGACAAGGCGCCCGGCGCCGGGGGCAGGGCGAACTGGAGGCGCTGGTCCTGGCGGCGCTCGGCGAGGCGGACGGACCGGCGACGGCCGGCTGGGTGCAGGAACGCCTCGGCGGCGGCCTCGCCTACACCACCGTCATCACCATCCTGACCCGGCTCCTCGCCAAGGGCGCCGTCACCCGGGAGCGCTCGGGCCGCTCCTTCGCCTGGACCCCGGCCTCCGACCAGGCCGGTCTCGCCGCGCACCGGATGCGCCGGGTCCTCGACGCCGAGAGCGACCGGGAGGCCGTCCTCGCCAGCTTCGTCACCGGCCTCGGCCCCGACGACGAACGGCTGCTGCGCGACCTGCTCGGCCGCGCCGGACACACGGGTCGGAGCCACGGCGAAGGGGAAGACTGACACCTCATGGGGGTCTTCGTCTTTCTGCCGCTCGTCCTGCCGCTCACGGCCTGGCCGATCGCCCGGCTCGCCGAGCAGCATCTGCACCCCCGCACCGCGACCCGGCTGCTCACCGCGGTCGCCGCGGTGATGGCGGCGTGCAGCACCCTGTGCCTGGCCCTGGTGATGGTCGTGGGCACCGCCCAGCTGCCCGGCAACCCGCTGCCCGACGGCTGGTCCGACCCCGAGGTGCGGGCCGCCGTCCCCTACGACGAGATCGCCGGCAAGGCGGCGATCCCGGCGCTGTGCGCGGTGGTGGCGGCCTGCGCCCGGACGCTGTGGCGGCACGCCCGGGTGCGCCGCCGGGCCCACCGCGCCCTGGCCGGGCTGCCGGAGACCGGCGTGGCCGTCCTCCGCGACGCGACGCCGTACGCCTACGCCCTGCCCGGCGGCCGGCGGGACCGCGTGGTGGTGACCACGGGCCTGCTGGAGCGGCTGCGGCCCGCCGAACGCCGGGCGCTGTTCGCGCACGAGCGGGCCCACCTGACCGGCGGGCACCACCGGTTCCTGCTCACCGTCCAACTGGCCGCCCGCGCCAACCCGTTCCTGCGCCCGCTGCGTACGGCGGTCGCGTACACGGCGGAGCGCTGGGCGGACGAGGAGGCCGCGCGGCACGTCGGCAGCCGCCGGACCGTGGCGCACGCGATCGGCACGGCAGCCCTGGTGTCCCGGGGGACCCCGGCGCCCACCCTGGCCGGGTTCGCGGCCCCCGGGCCGGTGCCCCGCCGGGTCGCCGCCCTGCTCGGCCCGGAACCCGTCGTACGCCGCTGGCCGTCGCTGTTCACCGCGGTGGGCCTCGCCGCGTGGTGCGCGGCCGCCGGGACGGCCGTCTCCGCGATGTCGTCCGCGAACGCCGCGGTGACCATGGTCCTGATCCTGCACGCGGCGACCCCGCTCTGACTCCCCGCGTCGCCGGGGGAGTCGAGCCGCTTGCGAACCTTGGGCAACGGAAGCGACGCGGATCGACGTCTGTGACAGGGGGGACCGACGGCCGGTCCGGTCGTCGTATGTCCGCATCCATGTAGGGTTCGACGGACCCACGGGGGAGGGAACCGGTGAGCGGAACGGGGAGGCGGCGCATGGCGTCGTCCGGTGCGCGCAGGACCCGGCTGACGCGGAGGGGCCGGATAGTGGCCTGGACCGTCGGCGTGACCTCGGCGGTCGTGCTCGGGGTGGCCGGCGTCGGCGCCTGGGTCTACCAGGACCTCGACGGCAGCATCGGCTCCGCCGACGTGGACGACAAGATCGGCGGCGACCGCCCGGAGAAGCTCAGCCCGGGCTCGAAGAACATCCTGGTCGTCGGCTCCGACAGCCGTGACGGCGCGAACGCGAAGTACGGCAAGGACCTGACCACCATGCAGTCCGACACGCTGATGGTGCTCCATGTGCCGGCGAACCGGAAGTGGGCCACGGTCGTGTCGTTCCCCCGTGACTCCTGGGTGGAGATACCGGCCTGCGACATGGGGAACGGCAGAAGGTCCAGCCCCCACCACGCCAAGATCAACGAGGCGTTCGCGCTGGGCGGTTCGAGCGGCGAGGTCGCCGGGGCCGCGGCCTGCTCCATCAAGACCGTCGAGGCACGGACGGGCCTGCGCATCGACCACTTCATGTCCGTGGACTTCCAGGGCTTCAAGGGCATGGTGGACGCCCTCGACGGCATCGAGGTCTGCCCCGAGGAGGCCATCCACTCCGAGAAGGCCCGCCTGGACATGGAGGCCGGCTGCCAGACCGTCGCCGGTGAGGAGGCCCTCGGGTACGTCCGCGTCCGCTACGGCGTCGGCAACGGCTCCGACATCGGGCGCATCGGACGCCAGCAGGAGTTCATGAACGCCCTCGTGGAGAAGGCGCAGGACCGGCTGACGAGCCCCACCTCCCTCTACGGCTTCCTGAAGTCCGCCACCAAGTCCCTGACCACCGACCCCGATCTGGCCGGAATCAAGCCCCTGTACTCCCTCGCGTCGGAACTCAAGGGCATCCCCAGCGACCGGCTCACCTTCGTCACCGTCCCCAACTACCCGCGCGAGGCCGACGTCCCCACCGACAAGGCCAACGTCGCCTGGCAGTACCCGCACGCCACCGACCTGTTCACCTCCCTGGCCAGGGACAAGGAGGTCGACGGCGACCGTCTGAAGGCGCAGACGAAGGTCCCGCTGTACGCCTCCTCGGTGAAGATCCAGGTCCTCAACGGCACCTCGACCTCGGGCCTGGCGAACACGGTCGCCGGCAAGCTCCGCGAGGCCGGCCTGACGGTCACGGGGACGGGCAACGCGCCCGAGCGGTCCGCCGAGACAGAGATCACCTACCCGGCGGGCCAGGAGCAGCAGGCGAAGGCGCTGGCCGCACACGTACCGGGCGCACCGGCGCCGCGCGCGGCGGACGGGGGCGCGGGCGTGATCACACTGGTGGTGGGCGACGACCTGGACGTGGAACGTATCCGCTGACGGTGGATACGGATGCGCCGGGCGCCCCGTGCGGTCACGGGGCGCCCGGCGTTGCTCTGCTTCTCCGGTCCTCTGGATCTCCGCGGTCTGCCGATCAGAGGTCGAACTCGTGCGGCGGCAGGCCGAGGGCGTAGCACGCCTCCCGGACGACGCCCTGCTCGTCCTTGTCGAAGTCACCGTCGGCGCCGCCGATGACGATGCCGATCTGGATGACGGCACGCGCCTCGGCGGGCTTCTTCTTCGCCTTGGCGATCTCCTGCATCACGCTCACCTTGCCGAAGTCGAAGTCGGTGGTGAGGCGGTTCAGGTTCTCCTCGAAGCGGCGGCGCAGATCGTCGGCGGGGAAGTTCTGCAGCACCTCGTTGCCGGCGATGAGCTGGGCGACCCGCTGCCGCTCGGACGGGTCGACGGTGCCGTCGGCCGCGGCGACGAGCGCGCACATGGCCATGCTCGCGTCGCGGAAGGCGCCGCTCTTGAGGTCGTTCTTCTTCGCCACCAGCTGGGTCTGCATCGTCGATGCGGACTCCTTGATGCGGTCCCACAGGGCCATGCGGACTCCTCAGTCGCTCGTACCCACAGCTCTTTCTACAGTGATGTAGAAGCTATCAGGTGTTCCGCCGGGCCCGGCCGCTAGTCCTCGTCCTCCCCCTCCTCGTCGTCGCCCTCAAAGAAGTCCCCGACCTCGTCGACGACCTCGGCCGCGACCAGACCGCCGGCCACCCCGACCGCGAGCCCGGCGGCCCCGGCGGCGACGGCCGTCCCGACCCCGGGACCGGAACGGTTCCCGTGCGCCTGGGGGACGTGCTGCCCGTGGTACGCGTCGTGCCCGTGCCCGCCCCCGTACGACGCCCGGTGCTCGATCAACCGCCGTACCCAGCCCTCGACTTCCGCGTTCCAGTCCCGGGTGTCGTGGTGCCCGACGGTGACGTGCGTGAGCGCGTCGTGGCCGTCCGAGAACAGCCCTCCGCGCTTGTCGGCCTCCAGGACCACCTCCACCCCGGCCGGCCCGGCCAGGAACGTCACCTCGATCTCGTTCATCCGGTGCGCGTACTGCGGCGCCGGGGTGAGCTCGATCTCCTGGTAGAAGGGCAGTCGCTGCCCGGTGCCGCCGATGTGCCCGTACTCCAGGTCGGCCGACCGGAAGCCGAACCCGAGCTGCCCGAACGCCTCCAGGACGGCCTCCTGCACGGGCAGCGGCCCGATGGTCAGCGGGTCCAGGTCGCCCTTGTCCTTCGCGCCGGCGACCGACAGCTCGGTGCGCATGCCCAGGACGACCCCGAGGGGCTGGCCGTACAGCTCGGTGACCGGCGTCTCCCAGGGCAGCACGACACCGAACGGCACCGACCGCTCCTCGCCCGCGGCCAGCCGGAACCCGCCACCCACGGTGAACCGCTCGAAGGCGACGACGCCCTCGCTCTCGCCCTCCCCGTGCTCGGCCTCGACGCGCGCGACCAGCTCCAGCGTGATGTGCTCGATGTCGAAGTCGGCGGTGCCGCCCCTGAGATGGACCTGACCGTCGAGCGTGCCGCCGGGGAGCGCCGGGCGCGGGTCGAGCACCGTGTCCACCGTGGGACCTCCGACCCCGAGCGAGCCGAGCAGTCGCTTGAACACCATCGTGGCGTCCACTCCTTCACGTCCGTACCTGGAATGTGCTTCTACAAGCGCGTAGAAGAATAGGCCGGGCCTGCCCGGGATGCCGGTGGCACGGGTCGAAACCGGCCGCGCCCGTGTGACGAGGCGCCGTCTGTCACGGCAATCGAGGCCACTTCGGGGCAACTGGCTCGCCTCCTCACGGGCGTGGTCGTCCCGTACGTCGTCTTCGAGAGGCGTACAGCCTGTTCACCCGCTGGGGCAGCCAGGACCCCGACCGCCCGATCACCCTGCTCGACCCGCTCCATCTGACCTGGTACCTGGCGGCCCTGTTCAGCTGGAAGCACCCCCAGTAGGCGCCTAGCAGATACATTCGATCATGTATATTGATACATGCATTGATGTATACGGAGGTGCGTTCATGAGCAGAACCGTCATCGACCTCGACGACGACGCTTTGGAGGCCGCCGCCAAGGAGCTCGGCACCTCCACCAAGCGGGACACCATCAACACCGCACTGCGCGAGATCGTGGCCCGTAACCGCCGCCTGCGCGCCCTCCACGAACTGCAGGATCTGGCGGACGAGGGTGCTCTCGACGTCGAACTCCTCCTGGACAAGCGCAACTACCGGGGCGGTCCGGCGCGGTGAGCGTTGCCGACTACCTGATCGACACGTCGGCTCTGGCCCGCGTCCTGCTGCGTCAGGCGACGGAGGAATGGGAGCATCGCATGGCCGCCGGACTGGTCGCCTTGTGCGACCTCACGGAGCTTGAGCTGCTCTATTCCGCCCGTTCCGCGAAAGACCGCGAAGCCCTCCAGGAGCGACTGAACCAGTTCGCCTGGTGCCCCATGCCCGACGGCATCTACCGGCGCGCCCGCGTCGTGCAGCGTGAGCTTACGGCCAAGGGAGAGCACCGCAGTGCCGGAGCCGTCGACCTTTTGGTGGCCGCAGCCGCGGAAGAAGCGGGCCTCACACTCCTGCACCACGACCGAGACTTCGAAACGATCGCCCGCGCCACCGGCCAGCCGGTACGGATGCTCGACCTCAAGTGACGGCCCCAGTCGTCCCCACGATGGCGGGCCGGCCGCTGAGTCCGGCGAGATGTGCTCCGGAGCCGACCTTGACCCTCGACCTTGTGAAGGGCCCAGAGTGCCGGGTGTGGAGAACGACATGCGCAGCATCGGCGAGATGGCCCGTGAGAGCGGCTTGGGCGTGAGTGCCTTGCGGTTCTACGACCGCGCCGGTGTGCTGGCCCCGGCTTGGGTGGATCCGGTGAGCGGATACCGCTGGTACGAACCCGAGCAGCTCGAGGAGGCCCGGGTGCTGGCGCGATTGCGCCGGGCCGGGATGCCGCTGGCGGACATCCGGCTGGTCCTGGCCAGCTGGTCCGGTACGGACACCGACCTGGTCCGGAAGTTGCTCGCGGCACACCTGCGGCGCCTCGAACAAGGGCTGTCCGGTGCCCGCAGCGAGTTCTCCGCGCTCCGAGCCCTACTCGATCACAGGGAGAACATCATGACGTCGCTCCGCACCGCCGGCGTGCGACTGTCCGTTGCCGCGTCTGAGCTGGCAGCCGCGCTGGACACGGTTCGTTTCGCGGTAAGCACCGATCCGGAGCTGCCCATGCTCGGTGGGGTCCTGTTCGACATCGAGGGGGAGAGCCTTCATGTCGTGGCCACCGACCGCTACCGCATGGCTGTCGCGCAGGCCGGCGTTGTCAGACACGACGGGAGCCGAGTGCAGGTCGTCGTGCCCGCCCCGCTCGTCGACGCGATGCGGGCGCTGTCGGACGGTGAGGGACCCGCGCGGTTCTGCGTCGACGGTGACCGCGTGACTCTGGAGGTCGGGGACAGGCAGGCAGCCGGTCAGTGCCTCGACCACGACTTCCCCGACTACCGTCGCCTCCTGCCGGCGTCCGGCGGACGCCGCGCCCTTGTCGAGGTGGCTCCCTTCCAGAAGGCCCTGGAGACCGGTCCCGTCCATACCGGCGAGGCGGGAGGACCCGACCTCAGCGTGCTCAGAGTGGCGGACGACGGCACGCTGACCCTCTGCACGGACAGCGACGACGACCCGAACCGCATCGCGGTCAACCGTGAGTTCCTGCTGAACGCGCTGACCGCCGGAGCCCGCGACCGACTGTTCCTGGAGCTCGGAGCCCCCACGACGCCGATCGCGATCCGCCGACCCGACGACGAGGACACCTTGTCGATCCTGATGCCGGTCCGCCTGGACGACTGATTGCACCCTTTCCATTCGGACACAGCCGGACCAGGCCCACGAACGCTCTGAGGCCCATCCGCTCCCGCGAATGGGTCTCTGACCTGTGGCGGAGGCGGGATTTGAACCGACGACCTCTTCATCCTCAACGCGATAACCGCCCGCCAGCGCCTGGCCAACTTCTTCGCTGACTTACGCGTTGGTCGTGATAGTCATCCATGGACGTCCACGACTGTCCCTCGTCGTTCAAGCCGTTCGGCCCCGGTGTCGAAGGCGGTTCGACTCTGCGGCCACGCCGGGCCCGAGAGGGGTAGTTTCATCGGCGTCCAGTTCCGGGGGCACCTGAATCGAGGGCTGTGCGATGTTGTCCGGGGAGGACTGTGAAAGCTTCTCGGCAGTGGAGTGATCCGTGGTGCAGCCGGTGAGTGGGACGAGCAGCGCAGCACACGCGATGCCCAGTCCCGCGACATTTCGGAGGGACACGTCAGCTCTCCCAGCCGACGCGGCGCGGCGTTGCCGATCTTGGCCGTGAGCGACGCGGAAAGGCTCACGCCGAACTTCGCCTCCTCCTCGGCTACCAATGGCTTGAGGGTTACTTTGACCTCGCCGCTGACAGCGATACCAACCGTGCCTCACACCTCTGAAACGAAGGTGGACTTGGCAGTGCGGGCAGTGCCGTTGTAGTTGGCCTGCTCCGCACCTACGCCCTTGTGGTAATCCTTGTCCTTGCTCGTCGGGTAGTGGTACCAACCCTTTTCACAGGCGCGGCCGGACGGCGCGTTGGCCCCCGCATCTTCGCCAGCACGAGGCGCAGGTGCAGGGGTGTCGAGGACAACACCCTCGATCAGATCCGCCTCCTCCGGCTGAGCTGGTGGGGCTGTAGCCACGGCGTCGTCATCCGCGGCGGGTACCGCATCATCTGCCGTTGCCGGCCCCCCACCGGACCACGACCTCTTCGTCCCGAAGTAACTCGAACGGGAGTGCTGACTTGGACTGCTGCGCGTCTCATCTGCCCTGATGATCCACCGATGTTCGCGCTCGTCCGCCGATGTTCGTCGGCGTCGTAGCGGACAGCAAGGCGTCCAAAGCCGCTCGGGCCTCGGCGATACGGAGGCGCCACTCCTCGCCTCGCAGGGCAGCGGTGTCCCACTCGACCACCGCTTCGGCGCCAGTGACGCAGTAGCCGTAGACCTGGTGGGCCACTTGCCCGGTGAGGAGTTCGTCGTAGTGGAACGACCCCTCGAAAGCTGCCCAGGCTACCGATCGCGTACGTGCGCAGAGACGCTGAAGTACAACTCGCGTGTACTCGCGCAGATCGAGCGAGACGTCTTCGAAGTCGATGTCGTAGGACACCAGACCGAGCCGCTCGATGGCTTCGGGCTGCTCCATCAGCGGGAACGGCAGCAAGGCGTCAGGGACAAGCCCGGCGAGGTGGAAAGCCTCCTCCGGCAGTGGGGTGTTGCCCGAGCCGATGACGAACACGTTTACCGAGGCCGGACCGCGCCAGCACAGCAAGTCACGCATCTCATCCGCCATCGCCTTTCCCTCCCTCACCTCACCACCTCAACGATGTGCGCTCCCGTCGTACCACGCCAGTCACCAGTGGTGTCGCCAGACCTCGACGCCCACGTGACTGGGGAGCGGCGTGTCGAAACGAGGCGCGGTGGTCACCTGGCGATCCAGATGCTGAGCACGTCGCGCTACGCCTCGGGCGGCCAGCGCAGCGGTCTCCGTCACCTCGCTGAAGGCTAGGACCCCGCGCACGGCACGGCAGAGTAATTGTCAAGAGTCATGGATCGCGTGACGGGTGCGTGCGCCGGTCATCCCTCGTCGAGACAGAGGCAGAAGGGGTGGCCGGCGGGGTCGAGGAGCACTCGGACGTTTTCCTGCGGCTGCTCCTCGGTCATCGTGGCGCCCAGGGCGACCGCCTCGGCGACCGCCGAGTCCAGATCGCCAACCTGGAAGTCGAAGTGCATCATCGGACGCTGTTCGCCATCGACCGGTGGCCAGACCGGAGCCCGAAAGCCTTCGGCCTGCTGGAATACGAAGAATGGCCCTTGTGGTGCGGCGGCGACGACGGCGGTTCCGGGTTCCTCGTGTCCGAGGTGCCAGCCGAGGAGTTCGGCGTAGAACCTCGCCAAGCCGCTGGGGTCGGGCGCCTCGATCGCCGTTCCCCACCACATACCATCGGTTCGAGATTTCATCCCGGCAGCCTGCCCCATGATCCCGCGCTTGTCGCGGATGAGGTGCGATCAGGCAGCGGTGACTTCGTTGTGCTCGACCAGGACCTCGTGCTCTGGATGCGCTGAGGGCTCGCGAGTAGGGCGCGGGTCTGGAGGCGATTTCCAAGATCTTCTCCAGAGAGCCTCTGGAGAACAGTTCAGGGCCGGTGCTGATCTCTCAGCACCGGCCCTGAACTGGTGTTTCACTGTCGGGGTGGCGGGATTTGAACCCACGACCTCTTCGTCCCGAACGAAGCGCGCTGCCAAGCTGCGCTACACCCCGATGTCACTGCTTGTCGCGGTGACGTCGTTTACTTTAGCCCACCGGTGGCTGGAGACGAAATCCGGTTTGTGAGCGGTGGTGGACGCGGCCGCGCAGGGGGTTCGGGCGGACGTGGTCCAGGGCCACGAGGAGGAGGGCCAGGGCGTACATCGCGAGGCCCAGGAGCAGCGCGTTGCCCAGGACGCTCTTGAGGCCGTGGCCGGAGACGTCGAGGAAGGGGTACAGGTAACGGGCCGGCTCGGCGGGGACCAGGAACTCGCCTCTGACCAGGACGAAGGCCAGGTAGGCCACCGGGTAGAGGAGCCAGGGGGCCGCCTGGCGAAGGTGCAGGTCGCGTGGGGGAGTCAGCAGGAGCCAGTCGAGCAGCGCCGCCAGGGGCGTCACCGTGTGCAGGATCTGGGTCGTCACCGCGTGCCAGCCCGTCGGGTCGGTCGCCTCGCCCGTGAGGACGCCGGGCAGCGGGGTGAAGGGGCTCGCGCTGTTCGCCAGGAGCAGGTGGTAGACCAGGCCCGTGATCAGGGCGTAGAGCAGGGTCGCCCCGGTCAGCGACGAGGGGAGGGGGCGGCGGGCCGTCCAGGCGAGGCGGGCCGACGCGGCGAAGACCAGGGCCAGGAGGACGTTGCTCTGGATCGCGAAGTGACTCAGGAGGCGCAGGGGGCTGCCCAGGGTCAGTTCGATGATCACCGCTGCGCCCGCGAGTACGGCGGTGACCAGGCGGAACGCCGCCGTCAGACGGCGGGGCGCCGGGGTCGCCACCGCCGTGGCGGGGACGTGCGACGGCATCAGTATGGGCACGCCTGGTATCGCGGGCAGATCCGGGATGTCCCTGGGTATCGGGGGTATCGGGGCGCTCATGCACCTCACGCTAGGGAGCGGGGGTGAAATGGGCGATATGGGTGGGCCGGGTGGGTTACCCCGACCCATCCATGGCGGGACCCTGCTCAGGCGCCCCGCCCCGTCCCTACTCCTGCCCCACCAACGTCAGCAGCGTCGCCTCCGGCGGGCAGGCGAAGCGGAACGGGGTGTAGCGGTTGGTGCCGCAGCCCGCCGAGACGTGGAGGTAGGAGCGGCGGCCGTCCGCCGTGTGGGTCGACAGGCCCCTCGCCCGGTCCGTGTCCAGGTCGCAGTTGGTGACCAGGGCGCCGTAGAAGGGGACGCGCAGCTGCCCGCCGTGCGTGTGGCCGGCCAGGATCAGCGGGTAGCCGTCGGCCGTGTAGGAGTCCAGGACGCGCAGGTACGGCGCGTGCACCACGCCCATCGCGAAGTCCGCCACGCCGGACGGGCCGCCGGCCACCTGCTCGTAGCGGTCCCGCTTGATGTGCGGGTCGTCGAGCCCCGTCAGCTCCACGGACACGCCCTCGACCTTGAGCGTCCCGCGCGTGTTCGTCAGGTTGAGCCAGCCCGCCGCGTCGAAGCCCTCGCGCAGGTCCTCCCACGGGTTGTGGATCGCGCCGACCGCGGGCGCGTTGCCGTTCAGGCCATGGCGGCCCTGGGCCTTCTCCAGCAGATAGCGGGCGGGGTTGCGCAGCTTTGGGCCGTAGTAGTCGTTGGAGCCGAACACGTAAGCGCCCGGGAACTCCATCAGCGGGCCCAGCGCGTCCAGCACCTCCGGCACGCCCTCCGGGTCGGACAGGTTGTCGCCCGTGTTGATCACGAAGTCGGGGCGCAGCCCGGCCAGGGAGCGCAGCCAGCGCTGCTTCTTGCGCTGCCCGCCGACCATGTGGATGTCGGAGACCTGGAGCACGCGCAGAGGGCGCATGCCGGCCGGGAGGACGGGGATCGTCACCCGTCGCAGGCGGAAGGAACGGGCCTCGAAACCGGCCGAGTAGAGCAGACCGGCGGCGCCGACCGCCGTGATGCCAAGGGGTACTCCGTATCGCGCGCGCATACGACCATCGTGTCAGACCGCGGAAGTGCCCGGCGCCCGGCGGTCCCTGACCGGCCGCGCCCGCCCCCGGTACGGCCTTCTGGCGCAGCTCCCTTGAAATCAAGGGGCGTTCCGGCCCCCGCACCTGCGACAATCGGACACATGACCACGCTCAAGTCGAAGCTGCAGGAAGACCTCAACGCCGCGATCAAGGAGCGCGACGAGCTCCGCTCCTCGACGCTCCGGCTGACGCTCGCCGCGATCACCAAGGAGGAGGTCGCGGGCAAGACGAAGCGCGAGCTCTCCGACGACGAGGTGCAGAAGGTGATCACCCGCGAGGCGAAGAAGCGCCGTGAGGCCGCCGAGGCGTTCGCGCAGGGTGGGCGTCCCGAGCAGGCCGAGCGGGAGAAGGCGGAGGGCGAGGTCCTCGCCGCCTACCTGCCGAAGCAGCTCAGCGACGACGAGCTGCACCAGATCGTGGCGCAGGCCGTCGAGGAGGCCAAGGCCGCCGGCGCCGAGGGCCCGCGGGCCATGGGCGCCGTGATGAAGATCGTGAACCCGAAGGTGGCGGGTCAGGCGGAGGGCGGTCGGGTCGCCGCCGCGGTGAAGAAGCTTCTCGCCGGATAGCCGGATAGCCGGATCGCCGGATGGCCGGATGGCCGGATGAGCGTGAGGAGTGCGGGAGCGCCGCCGCACACCAGGTACGACGAAGGGGCCCGGCACCTGTGCCGGGCCCCTTCGTGTTGTCCGTCGCGCCGGGGTGTCAGCCCCGTCCGCCGGTCCCGTTCCCGTTCGACTGGCCGCGCCAGAAGCCCTCCGGGATGGAGATGGTCGGGTTCGGCTCGGGGCCGCCGTTGCCGTTGCCGCCGTCGTTGGCGCCGCCGACCAGGCCGCCGATGAAGTCGTCACCGTTGCCGTTGTCGTGGCCACGCCCGGGGTCGCCGTCCTCGTCCTCGTCCCCGCGGCCGTGCTCCCGGTCCTCGTCCTCGTCCTCGTCCGGGATGTGCACGGTGTTGAACTGCTCGGCCGGCTTGCCCTCCAGCGCGCCCGACATCGCGTCCCGCCAGATCGGACCCGGGACCCGGCCGCCGTAGACCAGGTCGTGGTACTGGCCGCCGATGTAGATGTTGCGCATCTTGACCTTCTGGGTGGCGCTGCCGACCCAGACCGCGCCCGAGAGGTTCGGGGTGTAGCCCACGAACCAGGCGTTGCGGCGCTCGTCCGTCGTACCCGTCTTGCCGGCGCTCTGCCGGGACGTGAGACCGGCCTCCTTACCGGTACCGGAGTCGACCACGCCCTGCAGCAGGCTGTTGACCGTGTCGGCGGTCTTCTCCGACATCGCCCGCGAGCACGTCGACTTGGGCACCTCCAGCGACTTCTGCTGGTCGCCGACCTTCTGCGTGATGGCCTCGATGGCGACCGGCGTGCAGTACATGCCGCGGGAGGCGAAGGCGGCGTAGGCGCTCGCCATGGTCAGCGGGGAGAGACCGACGGAACCGAGGGCGATGGCGGGCCGCTCGGGGAGCTTGTCGCCGTTGCCCTGGCGGACCTGGAGGTGGTCCGTCATGTCGACCACCGGGCACAGGCCGATGTCGGCGATCATCTGCACGAAGTAGGTGTTGACCGACAGCTCCATCGCCTTGCGCAGGCGGTACGGGCCGTGCTCCGACTCGCTCTCGTTCTCCAGCTTCTCGCCGCGCAGGTTGGTCCACGGCTTGTCGTCGCACGTCTGGACCGGGCTCGGGTACTGCATCTGGTACGGCGAGGAGTACTCCTGCGTCGGCGGGCGCCCCTCCTCCAGGGCGGCCGCGGCCACGAACGGCTTGAACGTCGAACCGGTCGGGAAGCCGAAGTTGGAGCCGCCGTACGCCGCGTCCACCGAGTAGTTCAGCTCGGTCTGGTTCTTGCCGGAGCCGTACGGCTTCGACTGGCCCATGGCGAGGATCTTGCCGGTGCCGGGCTCGACCAGGGTGGCCGCCGCAGCGACCTTGTCGGACTTGTAGACGTGCTGCTTGAGCGAGGACTGGACCGACTTCTGGGACTTCGGGTCCATGGTCGTCTTGATCGTCAGACCGCCGCGGTTCCAGATCTTGGCGCGCGCCTCGCGGTTCTTGCCGAAGACCGGGTCGTTGAGGAAGACGTGCTTGACGTACTCGCAGAAGAAACTGGCGCCCTTGACGGCGGTGATGCAGCCGTTCTCCGGTCGGCGGACCTTCAGGCCCAGCGGGGCCTTCTTGGCCGCGTCGGCCTCCTCCTGGGAGACGTCACCGAGGTCGGCCATGCGCTGCAGGACGACATTGCGCCGCTTGGTGGCCTCGGCCTCGTCGTTGATCGGGTCGTACCGGCTGGGCGACTGCACGATGCCGGCGAGCAGCGCCGCGTCCTGGAGCTTCAGGTCCTTGGCGGACTTCGAGAAGTAGCGCTGGGCGGCGGCTTCGACGCCGTACGCCTGCTGGCCGAAGAACGTGATGTTCAGGTAGTTCTCGAGGATCTTCTTCTTGCCGAGCTCCTCCTCGACCTGGATCGCGTACTTCAGCTCCTTGATCTTGCGCCCGAGGGTCTGCTGGGTGGCCTGCGCGACCTTGGTCGGGTCGTCGCCGGCCTCCTCCACGAAGACGTTCTTCACGTACTGCTGGGTGAGCGTCGAGGCGCCTTCGGAGACGCCGCCGCTCTGCGCGTTCTTGTTGAGGGCGCGCAGGATGCCCTTCAGGTCGACCGCGCCGTGCTGGTAGAAGCGGGCGTCCTCGATCGCGACGATCGCCTTCTGCATGTACGGCGAGATGTCCTTGAGCTCCAGCACCGTACGGTCGCGCGAGTAGACCGAGGCGATCATGCCGCCGTCGGCGTCCAGGATCGTGGTCCGCTGGCTCAGTGGCGGCGTCTTCAGGTTGGCCGGGAGTTCGTCGAAGCTCTCGACCGAGCCCTTCGCCGCGAGTCCCAGCGCGCCGACGGCGGGCAGCGCGATGCCCGCCAGCACGGCTCCGGCGAGCACACTGACACCGAGGAACTTCGCGGCCTGCTGCGTTGGCGACAGACCACCGCCCGAGCGCTTCTTTGGCATGGGGGAAGCCTAAACCGTAGACATGAGCGAACCGAGGGCCGACCGTGCCAGGTCATGGCATGGCGGAGTGACGCGGGCCACGGTGCCTTCCGATTCGCCGGACAGGCGCACAGGCCTTGGCCTAAGCTGCTCCCAACTGTCACAGCGGTGCGGCCACGTATCAATACGTCCGGCGACCCCGAATCGTTCCGGAGATCCTCACTTTTCTGGTGGGGGCGTGTCCGAATCCGCCTCGTGTGTCATCCGGCGTCCGTTGTGGCGCAAGGTAACTGTCCCGGTTTGCCGGGAAGGTCGCGCATGTCGCCAGCTCACTCCCCCGGGTGATCTGCCGCTTACCCATAGTCCGTTCGGACCATTCAAGATTGGGCCCGCTGGGGGTGTTGCGCTGTGCCCACCTTCCGTAACGTCCTCAACTGGCGGCGGTGAATATGCCGCTGCCGCCGTGGGGGAGCCTCGATTCGGGAGAGGACGGCGCCGGTATGGGCTGGGTAGTCGACTGGAGTGCGCAGGCGGCCTGCCGCACTACCGATCCGGATGAACTGTTCGTTCAGGGAGCAGCGCAGAACAGGGCCAAGGCGGTGTGCACCGGATGCCCGGTGCGTACGGAGTGCCTGGCGGACGCGCTCGACAACCGCGTCGAGTTCGGCGTGTGGGGAGGCATGACGGAGCGAGAGCGCCGCGCACTGCTGCGCCGGCGGCCCACCGTCACCTCGTGGCGCCGGCTGCTGGAGACGGCGCGCACGGAGTACGAGCGGGGGGCCGGACTGCTGCCCCTCGACGACGACGAGGTGTACGAGGACTACGCGGCCGTCGGCTGAGAGCGGCCGTCGGCTGAGACGCCGGCCGGTCGCCGGGCCCCGATACAGGGACGGGGCCCAGCGGGCCGTGCGATGTCCGGGCGCGCCCACGAAGGGGCGCGTCAGGCCGCGTCAGGCTTCGAGCCCCTGGGCAGGTGGCTCGGGGTCCGGTAGCTCCGGCCGGTTGGCCGCGAGCCGGTTTCCGATGTCCCGCAGCCCGGCCAGGTCGTGCACATCACCGGGCAGCGCGGCCACTTCGGCCACCGCCACCTCGGGGTGGAGCGCGGCGAAACGGTCGCGCGTGCGCTGCTCGCGGGAGAGCAGTTGCATACGTTCGGCGTGCAGCCTCAACAGGCCGGCCGTGAGTTGGTCTACGGTCCGCTCCACATGCGGAGCGCCGGTCTCGGGCTGGTCGGTGGCCGCGATGCGCTCCATGTCCGTGGCGGCGGGGGAGCCTGCGTCGGGAGCTGGTGCCTCGGGAGCGGCCGTGTCTGAACTGTCGTACGTGTCGGGGGAGTTACGAAGACCAGCTTTCCCGGCCTCCTGATCCACAATGCGGGGCTCTTCAAGATTTTCCGCGGCGGCGAGCGCACGCTCGGCCGACAGACGGTCGGCGCCGCTGCCGTGGACCCGGTTGAGCACCAGCCCGGCGAGCGGCATGTCCTCGGCGGCCAGCCGCTCCACGAAGTACGCGGCCTCCCGCAGCGCGTCCCGCTCCGGCGCCGCGACCACCAGGAACGCCGTACCGGGCGCCTGGAGCAGCTTGTATGTGGCGTCCGCGCGCGTGCGGAAGCCGCCGAACATCGAATCCATCGCGGCCACGAACGTCTGCACGTCCTTCAGCAGCGGTCCGCCGAGGAGCTTGCCGAGGGCGCCGGTCATCATCGACATGCCGACGTTCAGGAACTTCATGCCCGCGCGTCCGCCGACCTTCGCCGGGGCGAGGAGGACGCGGATCAGCTTGCCGTCCAGGAACGACCCGAGCCGCTTGGGCGCGTCCAGGAAGTCCAGCGCCGAGCGGGACGGCGGGGTGTCCACGACGATGAGGTCCCACTCGTCCTTGGACCGCAGCTGGCCCAGCTTCTCCATCGCCATGTACTCCTGCGTGCCCGCGAAGCCCGCCGAGAGCGACTGGTAGAAGGGGTTGCCCAGGATGGCGGCCGCGCGCTCCGGGTCCGCGTGCGCCTCGACGATCTCGTCGAACGTGCGCTTCATGTCGAGCATCATCGCGTGCAGCTCGCCGTCGCCCTCGACGCCCTTCACGCGGCGCGGGGTGTTGTCCAGCGAGTCGATGCCCATGGACTGGGCGAGCCGGCGGGCCGGATCGATGGTCAGCACGACCACCTTCCGGCCCCGCTCGGCGGCCCGCAGGCCCAGCGCCGCCGCCGTCGTGGTCTTGCCGACGCCGCCCGAGCCGCAGCACACCACGATCCGGGTCGCCGGGTCGTCGAGCAGCGGGTCGAGGTCGAGCACGCGGGACGCGGAGAGGTGGTGGGGGCGGCGGGTGGAGTCCTGGCCCTGTGCGTGCTTCGACGTCTGCTCCTGCTTCTGCTTCGGCTTCGGCTCCGGTTTCGACTTCTGCTCCGGACGCGGGGCCTGCTTCGGCTCCGGTTTCGACTTCGGCTCCGGATTCGACGGCTGCCTCTGCGGGCCGCTCATGAGTTCCCCTCTGCTTCCGGGGCCGACGCCCGTGGTCCAGCTTCCGACGCGCGGTGGGTCACCATGACGGGTCCTGTCCCCGCAGCTCGCGCGCGAGCGCGTACAGGCCCGCCAGATCCATGCCCTCGGCCAGCAGGGGCAGTTCGTGCACCGGCAGGCCCAGGTCGGCCAGGACCGCGCGCTGCTCGCGCTCCAGGGCATGCCGCTCGGCGTACTCCGCGGCCTGCCCCAGCAGCGGGTCGACCAGCCGCTCGGCCAGCCCGCCCCGCCGCGCCCCGCCCAGCCCCGCCGCCGACAGCGACTTGGCGACGGCGGCGCGCGGGACACTGCGGACGAGTTCCAGATCGGTCGTGTCCAACACCTCGGGCCGCATCATGTTCACGATGATCCGGCCCACCGGCAGCCGCGCCGCCCGCAGCTCGGCGATGCCGTCCGCCGTCTCCTGGACGGGCATCTCCTCCAGCAGCGTCACCAGGTGCACCGCCGTCTCCGGCGACTTCAGCACCCGCATCACCGCCTGCGCCTGATTGTGTATCGGCCCTATGCGGGCGAGGCCCGCCACCTCGTCGTTCACGTTCAGAAAGCGCGTGATGCGCCCGGTCGGCGGTGCGTCCATGACCACGTAGTCGTAGACGAAGCGGCCCGCCTTGTCCTTGCGGCGGACGGCCTCGCAGGCCTTGCCGGTCAGGAGGACGTCCCGCAGTCCCGGCGCGATGGTGGTGGCGAAGTCGATGGCGCCGAGCTTCTTCAGGGCCCGGCCGGCGCCGCCCATCTTGTAGAACATCTGGAGGTAGTCCAGAAGGGCCAGTTCGGGGTCGATGGCGAGGGCGTACACCTCCCCGCCCCCGGGCGCGACGGCGATCTTCCGCTCTTCGTAGGGCAGTGGCTGCGTCTCGAAGAGCTGTGCGATGCCCTGCCTGCCCTCGACCTCGACGAGGAGCGCGCGCTTCCCCTCCGTCGCGAGGGCGAGCGCGAGTGCGGCGGCGACCGTGGTCTTTCCGGTCCCGCCCTTACCGCTGACGACCTGGAGCCTGCTCACGTCTTCGAGCCTAACCAGTCGGTGCGCCGACTACGCGACAGCCTGTGGACAACGTGACGCGGTCGGCCGTCGGGGTCGCCCGGGGCAGCGGATAAAGTCGGCCGCATGACCAAGTGGGAATACGCAACCGTGCCGCTGCTCGTCCACGCCACGAAGCAGATTCTGGACACCTGGGGCGAGGACGGCTGGGAGCTCGTCCAGGTCGTGCCCGGGCCGAACAACCCCGAGCAGCTCGTCGCCTACCTGAAGCGGGAGAAGCAGGCATGAGCGCCGTCGAGGAGAAGCTGGCCGAGCTGGGGCTGACGCTCCCGGAGGTCGTGCCTCCGCTGGCCGCGTACCAGCCCGCCGTGCAGTCGGGCGTGTACGTCTACACCGCCGGCCAGCTGCCGATGGTGGACGGAAAGCTTCCGGTGACCGGCAAGGTGGGCGCCGAGGTCACCGCCGAGGAGGCCAAGGACCTCGCGCGCGTCTGCGCCCTGAACGCCCTGGCCGCCGTGAAGTCGGTCGCGGGCGACCTGGACCGTGTCGCGCGGATCGTGAAGGTCGTGGGCTTCGTGGCCTCCGCCTCGGACTTCACCGGCCAGCCGGGTGTCATCAACGGCGCCAGCGAGCTGTTCGCCGAGGTCCTGGGCGACAAGGGCGTCCACGCGCGCAGCGCGGTGGGTGTGGCGGTGCTGCCGCTGGACGCGCCCGTGGAGGTCGAGGTGCAGGTGGAGCTGACCGGGGCGTAGGCTCCGACGGTTCCGGCGGAGGGCGGTGGCGTCGGGCTCCGGTTCGTGTCCGGGCGCGGGTTCGTGTCCGGATTCGGGTCCGGGCGCGGGTCCGTGGTCCGGCCGGTGGGTTCAGAGGGTGGTGCGCGGTTCGATGATGCCGTGTTCCTCCAGGTAGTCCAGCTGCGCCCGGACCGAGAGCTCCGCCGCCGGCCACAGTGAGCGGTCGACGTCCGCGTACACATGGGCCACCACCTCGGCCGGCGAGCGGTGGCCGTCCTCCACCGCCGTCTCG
The DNA here is from genome assembly GCF_042731455.1 of Streptomyces sp. NPDC059852. NCBI lineage: Bacteria > Bacillati > Actinomycetota > Actinomycetes > Kitasatosporales > Streptomycetaceae > Streptomyces > Streptomyces sp. NPDC059852. The sequence goes on from NZ_JBHWJK010000010.1 coordinate 117,269, forward strand.
ACCTGGGCGAGGCGGTGGGCCCGGTGGGCCAGGTAGAACTCGACCGCGCCCTGCGCGTCCTGAAGGACCGGGCCGTGGCCCGGCAGCACGGTGTGCACGCCGTCGTCGACCGTGAGGGAGCGCAGGCGGCGCAGACTGTCCAGGTAGTCGCCGAGGCGGCCGTCGGGGTGTGCCACGACGGTCGTGCCCCGGCCCAGGATCGTGTCGCCGGTCAGGACGGCCCGGTCGGCCGGCAGATGGAAGCACAGCGAGTCGGCGGTGTGGCCCGGCGTCGGCACCACCCGCAGCTCCAGGCCGCCGACGGTGACCACGTCCCCCGCGCCGAGCCCTTCGTCCCCGAGCCGCAGCGCCGGGTCGAGCGCACGCACGCGTGTGCCGGTCAGTTCGGCGAACCGAAGGGCTCCCTCGGCGTGGTCCGGGTGCCCGTGCGTGAGCAGCGTCAGGGCGACGCGCTTGCCGGACCGCTCGGCCATGGCGACGACGTTGCGCAGGTGCGCCTCGTCCTGCGGGCCCGGGTCGATGACGACGGCGAGGTCGGAGTCCGGCTCCGAGACGATCCAGGTGTTGGTGCCGTCCAGGGTCATCGGTGACGCGTTGGGGGCCAGGACGTTGACGGCGCGGGCGGTGGCCGGGCCGGAGACGACCGCGTCTCGCGGCTGGCCGGGGAGGGTTGCGGCGTCCGTCATACGAGGGGGCCTTCCGGGGCTCGGGGCGTGGGCGCGAGCGGCTGGGCGGGGGCGGTTGCGTGCGCGGTTGCGGGTTCGGGGGCGTGCGCGGTCGCGGTCATGCGGGTGCTCCGCCGGTCGGGATGTGCTTGGTGAACTCGTCGTGGCCGGGCCAGGCGAGCACGATCTCGCCGTTCACGAGGCCGGCCTGCGCGAGGACGGCCGTGAGGTCGCGGTCGGGGGCGGCGGCCAGGGCCTCGGCGGCGGTGCCGTACGGGATGAGCTGGCGCAGGGTCGCGATGGTGGGCGGCATCATCAGCAGCTCGCCCCTGTCGTACCCGGCGGCGGCCTCGGCGGGGCGGATCCACACGGTGCGGTCGGCCTCGGTGGAGGCGTTGCGCGTGCGCTGGCCTTCCGGGAGGGCGGCGACGAAGAACCAGGTGTCGTAGCGGCGGGGCTCGAACTCCGGGGTGATCCAGCGGGTCCACGCGCCGAGGAGGTCGGAGCGCAGGACCAGGCCGCGGCGGTCCAGGAACTCGGCGAACGACAGGTCGCGGGCGACCAGGGCGGCGCGGTCCGCCTCCCAGTCGTCGCCCGTGGTGTCGCCGACGACGGTGTCCTCGGTGGGGCCGGCGAGCAGGACGCCCGCCTCCTCGTAGGTCTCGCGGACCGCCGCGCAGACGATCGCCTGGGCCGTGGCCTCCTCGACGCGCAGGCGGGAGGACCACCACGCGCGCGTGGGGCCCGCCCAGCGGATCTCGTGCTCGTCGCGGGGGTCGACGCCGCCGCCGGGATAGGCGTAGGCGCCGGCGGCGAAGGCCATCGACGTACGACGGCGGAGCATGTGGACGAGCGGGCCGGTGGGGGCCTGCTGTGGTGCGGCCGCGTCCTTGAGCAGCATCACCGTGGCGGCGCGTCTGGGGGTGACCGGGGTGAGGCTTCCTTCCGCGAGCGCGCGGATGCGGTCCGGCCACTCCGGTGGGTACCACTGCCCGTTTGCCATGGGCGCGAGGCTATCTCTTGACGCGCGGATGTTCGAGGGGGGTCTGGGAGTGGCGGTGGGGGGGTGAGGTGCGGGTTTGTGCCTGCGGCGGCTCCCGCGCGGGGCTGGGGGTGCGCCTAGCGCCTGCGGCAGGGGGTGGGGCGGGGCCGTGCCGAGGGGTGTCCGTCCTCGGTCCGGCGGCTCTGCGTGTTTTGGAGGGGCCGTACGTTGACGCCGGCCGCTGCGGGCGGACACCCCCCGGCACGTCCCCTCCCGCCGTACGCGGGTTCCCGGCCGGATATGCAGCGGGGTCCCGCCTCGGTGGGAAGCGGGACCCCGGTCTGCGGCTTTGTCAGCGGGAGCGCTTGGCCAGGCGTTCCACGTCCAGGAGGATCACCGCGCGCGCCTCCAGACGGAGCCAGCCGCGCTGGGCGAAGTCGGCCAGGGCCTTGTTGACCGTCTCGCGCGAGGCGCCGACCAGCTGGGCCAGCTCCTCCTGCGTGAGGTCGTGCACGACGTGGATGCCCTCCTCGGACTGCACGCCGAAGCGGCGGGAGAGGTCGAGCAGGGCGCGGGCCACGCGGCCGGGGACGTCCGAGAAGACGAGGTCGGACATCGCGTCGTTGGTGCGCCGGAGGCGGCGGGCGACGGCGCGCAGGAGCGCGGTGGCCACCTCGGGGCGGGCGTTCAGCCAGGGCTGGAGGTCGCCGTGGCCGAGGCCGAGCAGCTTGACCTCGGTCAGCGCGGTGGCGGTCGCCGTGCGCGGGCCCGGGTCGAACAGGGAGAGCTCGCCGATGAGCTCTCCGGGGCCGACGACGGCGAGCATGTTCTCGCGGCCGTCGGGGGACGTGCGGTGAAGCTTGACCTTGCCCTCGGTGACGACATAGAGCCGGTCGCCCGGGTCGCCCTCGTGGAAGAGGGAGTCGCCCCGTGCGAGCGTCACCTCACTCATGGAGGCGCGCAGTTCCGCGGACTGCTCGTCGTCGAGAGCCGCGAAGAGCGGATTGCGCCGCAGAACGTCGTCCACGAGTTCTCTCCTTGTCGACCTGCTCAGGGGGTCGATTCCCCCGCGTGCCAGGGGACCGTGTTCCCCATTTTGCCGGACGGTCCAAACAGTGTGATCTGTCACAAGGATGCCGCACACATGTCCTGAGGTAAGCGGCAGGGGTCCAATTGGGCGCCGATCTTCGCGGTCCAGGGCGGATGTCGGTGCCGGGCTTTAGGCTGGCCGAGTGTCCAAATCGCCGGTGAGAGCACAGGCCAAGGGGGCTGGGCGGGTGGTTGATCGTCATGATTCCGCTGTGGGCGAACAGGCCCCTGGGGGAGGGAAGGGAGCAGCGCGAACGGCCAAGAAGGCGCCGGGCGGAGCCGCCGTACGTGGCAGGAAGGCGGCCGTGAAGGGTGCCGCTGCCCCCACGGGGGAGGGCGCGTCTCGTACGGCCTTGGTGCGGAGGGCTCGGCGGATCAACCGGGAGCTTGCCGAGGTCTATCCGTACGCCCATCCCGAGCTGGACTTCGAGAATCCCTTCCAGCTCCTCGTCGCGACCGTTCTGTCCGCTCAGACCACCGATCTGCGCGTCAACCAGACGACACCGGCGCTTTTCGCCAAGTACCCCGGCCCCGAGGACCTGGCCGCCGCCAATCCGGAGGAGGTCGAGGAGATCCTGCGTCCCTGCGGTTTCTTCCGGGCCAAGACCCGGTCGGTGATGGGACTGTCCAAGGCGCTCGTGGAGGACTACGGCGGGGAGGTTCCGGGGCGCCTGGAAGACCTGGTCAAGCTGCCCGGTGTCGGGCGGAAGACTGCTTTCGTGGTGCTGGGGAACGCGTTCGGGCGGCCCGGGATCACCGTCGACACCCACTTCCAGCGGCTGGTGCGGCGCTGGCAGTGGACCGAGCAGACCGATCCCGACAAGATCGAGGCCGAGGTCGGTTCACTGTTTCCCAAGAGTGACTGGACGGATCTGTCGCATCATGTGATCTGGCATGGCCGTCGCATTTGTCATGCTCGTAAGCCCGCGTGCGGCGCCTGTCCCATCGCTCCTCTGTGTCCGGCGTACGGGGAGGGCGAGACCGATCCGGAGAAGGCGCAAAAGCTGCTGAAGTACGAGAAGGGCGGCTTCCCCGGGCAGCGGCTGAAGCCGCCGCAGGCCTATCTGGACGCGGGAGGCAAGCCGGCTCCGCCCCTGGGGGCCGCGTGACGTGGTGCGGGTGTGCGGAACGATCCGGAGGGCGTCCCGCGTTGAAGCAGGCAGGACGACGGGGGTGGCGATGGCGCGGGTGAGCGGTACGCAGGGCGGCCCGGTGGTGCTCAGCAAGGACGGGCTGCCGGGCTGGCTGGAGCCGGTGGCGCGGGTCGTCGACACCGTCGAGCCGTTGCAGCTGAGCCGCTTCCTGCCGCCGAAGGACGGGGCCGGGCGCCAGTCGGCCGTACTGATCCTGTTCGGGGAGGGCGAGCGCGGGCCCGAGCTGCTGCTCATGGAGCGGGCCAGCTCCCTGCGGTCGCATGCCGGGCAGCCGTCGTTCCCGGGTGGTGCGCTCGATCCCGAGGACGGCGATCCAGGGACTGAGGGGCCGCTGCGGGCCGCCTTGCGTGAGGCGGAGGAGGAGACCGGTCTCGATCCGAGCGGGGTGCAGCTCTTCGGGGTGCTGCCGCGGCTGTACATCCCGGTCAGCGGGTTCGTCGTCACCCCGGTGCTGGGCTGGTGGCGGGAGCCGAGCCCGGTCGGCGTCGTCGACCCGAACGAGACCGCCCGCGTCTTCACCGTCCCCGTGGCGGATCTCACGAATCCGGACAACCGTGCCACCACGGTCCACCCCAGCGGCCATCGAGGTCCGGCATTTCTGGTCGAATCCGCCCTGGTGTGGGGGTTCACGGCCGGTGTCATCGACCGGTTGCTCCATTTCTCCGGCTGGGAGCGGCCCTGGGACCGGGGGAAGCAGGTCCCGCTCGACTGGCGGTCATGACAGGGTGTCTGCGGTGCTGTGCCGTCCCGGGGGCCCGCGTGTCCGCAATGCCGCCGGGTCCACGGCCGACCTGATGGGCGAAGAATGATGAGGCGAGGCTAGAACCGGTGAACGTGCTGGACATCCTGTTGCTGGTCGCCGCCGTCTGGTTCGCGATCGTCGGCTACCGCCAGGGCTTCGTCGTCGGCATCCTGTCGGTGATCGGCTTCCTCGGGGGCGGTCTCGTGGCCGTGTACCTCCTTCCGGTCATCTGGGACGCGCTCACCGACAACGCCGAGGTGAGCACCACCGCGGCCGTCGTCGCCGTCATCGTCGTGATCGTCTGCGCCTCCATCGGGCAGGCGCTGACGACCCATCTCGGCAACAAGCTGCGCCGCTACATCACCTGGTCCCCGGCCCGCGCGCTGGACGCGACCGGCGGCGCCCTCGTCAACGTCGTGGCGATGCTCCTCGTGGCCTGGCTGATCGGCTCGGCCCTCGCCGGGACGACGCTGCCGACGCTCGGCAAGGAGGTCCGCGGCTCCAAGGTGCTGCTGGGTGTGTCACGGGCGCTGCCCGACCAGGCCGACACCTGGTTCGCGGACTTCTCCTCCGTCCTCGCGCAGAACGGCTTCCCGCAGGTCTTCAGCCCGTTCGCGAACGAGCCGATCACCGAGGTCCAGCCGCCCGACCCGGCGCTCGCGAAGAGCCCGGTGGCCACCCGCGCGCAGCGCTCCATCGTCAAGGTCGTGGGGACGGCGACGAGTTGCGGCAAGGTCCTGGAGGGCACCGGCTTCGTCTTCTCCGAGCGCCGTGTCATGACCAACGCGCACGTCGTCGGCGGCGTCGACGAACCCACCGTCCAGATAGGCGGTGAGGGCCGGCGGTACGACGCGACGGTCGTCCTGTACGACTGGAAGCGCGACATCGCCGTCCTGGACGTGCCCGATCTCGAGGCGCCCGCCCTGCGGTTCACGGCCGACGACGCCGAGAGCGGCGACGGCGCGATCATCGCGGGCTTCCCGGAGAACGGCGCGTACGACGTACGGGCCGCACGGGTGCGAGGGCGTCTGCCGGCGAACGGGCCGGACATCTACCACCGCGGCACCGTCAGCCGGGACGTCTACTCGCTGTACACGACCGTGCGCCAGGGCAACTCCGGCGGGCCGCTGCTCACCCCCAAGGGCAAGGTGTACGGCGTGGTGTTCGCCAAGTCCCTCGACGACGCGGACACCGGTTACGCGCTGACCGCGGACGAGATCCGGGAGGACATCGTCAAGGGGCGTACCGCCGACCAGCAGGTGGACAGCGACAGCTGCGCGCTGTGAGTCCGGTGCCGGTGTCGTCGAGGGAGTGAGGGTGCCGCCCGTCAGCCGCGCGGGTGGCGCAGGCGTACCGAGACCCAGCGGGCCCGGCGGCGGAGGATGCGCGGAATCCCCACCCGGGGGTCCGCGACCGGCATCTGCGGGGCGCTGCCTCGCTGGTGGGAGCTCAGCCCGCCGGCCGAGCGCCGATTGCGTGCCGCGTCACTGTAGTCGTGCGTCCAGCCCATACCCCGACGTCTGCCCCCGCCCCAAGGTCGATAACCGCGCCGGGAGACCCCAATTGGCCTATGCGCGAGGCAATTGGCTGTTCGAAGAACAGGTGTTCAGTTCCGGATAACGGGCGGGCCGGCGGCCCGGTCACCGGTCGGGCTCGGGGTCCTTCAGCCAGTTGATGAGTTCGGTGGAGAAGGCGACCGGGTCCTCCTCGTGCGGGAAGTGCCCGAGACCGTCGAACAGGCGCCAGCGGTACGGCGCTTCGACGTACTCGCCCGAACCCGCCGCGCTGCGCGTGCGCATCACCGGGTCGAGGGAGCCGTGCAGATGGAGCGTGGGCACCCGGACCGGCCGCTTCATCCGGCGGTTGAACTGGATGCCGTCCGGACGGGCCAGCGAGCGCACCATCCAGCGGTACGGCTCGATCGAGCAGTGCGCGGTGGACGGGATGCAGATCGCCTTCCGGTACGTCTCCACCGCGTCGTCGTCCGGCAGGCGCGGGCCCGACCAGTCCCGGATCAGCCGGCCGACCAGCGCCCCGTCGTCGGCGGTCAGCTGACGCTCGGGGATCCAGGGCCGCTGGAAGCCCCAGACGTAGGAGCCCGCGCCGGTCTGCTTCACGTCCGAGAGCATCGCCGAACGCCAGCGCCGGGGGTGCGGCATGGACGCGACCGCGAGCCGGCGCACCAGCTTGGGGCGCATCACGGCCGCCGTCCAGGCCAGATAGCCGCCCAGGTCGTGTCCGACCAGCGCGGCGTCCGGCTCCCCGAGCGAGCGGACCACTCCGGTGATGTCGAGGGCGAGGTTGGCCGGGTCGTAGCCGCGCGGCGTACGGTCGCTGCCGCCCACGCCGCGCAGGTCCATCGCCACGGCACGGAACCCCGCGTCGGCGAGTGCGACGAGCTGGTGCCGCCACGCCCACCAGAACTGCGGGAAGCCGTGCAGCAGCATGACCAGGGGGCCGTCGCCCATCTCGGCGATGTGGAAGCGCGCGCCGTTCGCCGCGACGTCCCGGTGCGTCCAGGGGCCGTCGAGCCGTACGACCGAGCCGGGTTGTGCCGAAGGGGCGGGATCCGTCATGACGACGAGCGTGCCACAGCCTCGATGGCGGCGGGTGCCCGGTCCTCCAGCTCGGCCGCGGGAACCGGCCGCGGGTGCGGCTTGGCGTTCTGCAGGACGCCCGCCGTCTCCTTCATCGACGACGCGACCTTCTGCGGGCCCTTGCCCTTCTTGGCCTTCTTCGCGAAGACGACGCCGATCAGCGCGAGCACCACCGCGACGAGGACGTTGGCGGCGAAGGACAGCAGGAAGCAGAGCGCGAGGTTCCAGTCGCTCCAGGTCCTGATGCCGTACGCCAGGGCGAAGTTCAGCATCGGCAGCGAGAACACCAGCACCGCGCCCGCCAGCGAGAACGCCCCGCCGCTCGTCGCGCCGCGCTTGACGTCCTGCTTGAGCTGCGCCTTGGCCAGCGCGATCTCGTCATGCACCAGCGCCGACAATTCGGTCGTCGCCGAGGCGAACAGCTGGCCGATGCTGCGTTCGGCGCCGACCGGGCTGCCGTCGGGTGCGCTCATCGCGGTCTCCCTCGTAGTCACGGTTCCGTCTTCCGCCTGACCGAGTACGGTTCCGTCTTTTGTACCGTCCCGTCAGATCATGCCCGACGGTGCCCCTCATCGCCTGCCCTGCCCACCCCTTCGGCAACCGCGTGGCGCGCGGCGGCCTTCTCCTCGGCGAGCCGGCGGTGCTCGGCGGCCTTGCGTTCGTGCAGGGCGGCCATGCGCAGGTGGTAGTCGGGGTCGTCCTGCTCGTAGATGTCCGGCACCCCGGAGGCGTCCTCGTCGCGCTCCTCCTCCTCGCACATCCGCCGGTACTTGGCGTTCCGTATCTTCAGCAGCACGGTCGCCAGCACCGCCGCGATCAGGGAGCCGAGGAGGACGGACGCCTTCACCTCGTCCGTGAGGGCGGCGTCGCCCGCGAAGGCGAGCTCGTCGATCAGCAGCGAGACCGTGAAGCCGATCCCGGCGAGGGTCGCCACCGCGAAGAGGTCCGCCCACGCCAGGTCGTCGCTGAGGGAGGCCCGGGTGAAGCGGGCCGTCAGCCAGGTCCCGCCGAAGATGCCCACGGTCTTGCCGACGACGAGCCCGAGCAGCACCCCGAGCGTCTCCGGCTGGGTGAACACGTCGCGCAGCGCGCCCCCCGAGACCACGACCCCGGCGCTGAACAGCGCGAACAGCGGCACGGCCAGGCCCGCCGACAACGGTCGTACGAGATGCTCGATGTGCTCGCCGGGGGACTCCTCCTCGCCCTCGCGCGGGGTGCAGCGCAGCATCAGGCCCATCGCGACACCGGCGATGGTGGCGTGGATGCCGCTGTTGTACATCAGCCCCCAGATGACGACGGCGAGCGGCACGTACACGTACCAGCCGCGCACGCCCTTGCGCAGCAGCAGCCAGAAGACGACCAGGCCCGCGACGGCACCGCCGAGCGCGGCGAAGTTCAGCTGCTCGGTGAAGAACAGCGCGATGATCAGGATGGCGAAGAGGTCGTCGACGACGGCGAGGGTCAGCAGGAAGGCGCGCAACGCGCTCGGCAGCGAGGTGCCGATGACCGCGAGGACGGCCAGCGCGAACGCGATGTCGGTCGCCGTCGGCACGGCCCAGCCCGCCGTCGAACCGCCGCCGGTCACCACGGTCAGCATGTACACGAGGGCCGGTGCCGCCATGCCGCACAGGGCCGCGACGACCGGCAGGACGGCCTTGCTCGGGTCCTTCAGATCGCCGGCGACCAGTTCGCGCTTGAGCTCGATCCCGGCGACGAAGAAGAAGATCGCGAGGAGCCCGTCGGCCGCCCAGTGCTCGACGGACAGATTCAGGCCCAGCGCCTCGGGACCGAAGTGATAGTGCCCGACGGTCTCGTAACTGTGCTGCAGCGCCGGAATGTTCGCCCACAGTAGGGCGGCGATCGCTGCGACGAGGAGCAGGACACCGCCGACGGTCTCGGTGCGCAGCGCGTCCGCCACGAAGTTCCGCTCGGGCAGCGACAGCCGTCCGAAGGCCTTGCGGGTGGGAGCGGGGGGAGGGGACGCGGCCACGGGGGATTACCTCCGGTCGATGGGCATGGCGGAGCACATGCCGACCAGACTTCCCGGCGCACCTATGAACGTTTTCGCTGTGTTCAGCCTACTCACGGGTGCACGGGGGTGCACCCGGGTCTCATCGTACGAGCGGGCCTCGTCGACGAACGGGCCTCCTCGTACGAACGCCCAGGGCACCCGGCGCACGGGGCGCCGGGTGCCCTGGGGACGTCGTGGGGCGTGGCGGTGGTGTGCTCAGTCCTCGCTGGACGACGTCGGCAGCTTCGCCTGGATGAGGTCCATGACGGTCGAGTCGGTCAGCGTGGTCACATCACCGAGCTGACGGTTCTCGGCGACGTCCCGCAGCAGACGGCGCATGATCTTGCCGGAGCGGGTCTTCGGCAGCTCCGCCACCGGCAGGATCCGCTTCGGCTTGGCGATCGGGCCGAGGGTGGCGCCGACGTGGTTGCGCAGCTCGGCGACCAGGTCCTCGGTCTCGGCGGCCGTGCCGCGCAGGATGACGAAGGCCACGATGGCCTGACCGGTGGTCTCGTCGGCGGCGCCGACGACGGCCGCCTCGGCGACCGACGGGTGGGAAACCAGCGCCGACTCCACCTCGGTGGTGGAGATGTTGTGCCCGGACACCAGCATCACGTCGTCGACCCGGCCGAGGAGCCAGATGTCGCCGTCGTCGTCCTTCTTCGCACCGTCACCGGCGAAGTACCTGCCCTCGAACCGGGACCAGTACGTGTCGATGAACCGCTGGTCGTCGCCCCAGATGGTGCGCAGCATCGACGGCCACGGCTCGGTGAGGACCAGGTAGCCGCCTCCGCCGTTGGGCACCTCGTTCGCCTCGTCGTCCACGACGGTCGCGGAGATGCCGGGCAGCGGCCGCTGGGCCGACCCGGGCTTGGCCTCGGTCACACCGGGCAGCGGCGAGATCATCATGGCGCCGGTCTCGGTCTGCCACCAGGTGTCGACGACCGGGGTGGTGTCGGCGCCGATGTTCTTGCGGTACCAGATCCACGCCTCGGGATTGATCGGCTCGCCCACCGAGCCCAGGACGCGCAGCGAGGACAGGTCGAACTTCGCGGGGATGTCGTCGCCCCACTTCATGAACGTCCGGATCGCCGTCGGCGCCGTGTAGAGGATCGTCACCCCGTACTTCTGCACGATCTCCCAGAAGCGGCCCTGGTGCGGGGTGTCCGGCGTGCCCTCGTACATGACCTGCGTCGCGCCGTTCGCCAGCGGCCCGTAGACGATGTACGAGTGACCGGTGACCCAGCCGACGTCCGCGGTGCACCAGTAGACGTCGGTCTCCGGCTTGAGGTCGAAGACGGCGTGGTGGGTGTAGGCGGTCTGGGTGAGGTAGCCGCCGGAGGTGTGCAGGATGCCCTTGGGCTTACCGGTCGTGCCGGACGTGTAGAGGATGAAGAGCGGCTGCTCGGCGCCGAACGCCTCCGGGGTGTGCTCGGCGGACTGCCGGTCGACGACCTCGTGCCACCACACGTCACGGCTGTCGTCCCAGGCCACGTCCTGGCCGGTGCGGCGGACCACGAGCACGTGCTCGACGTTGTCCACCTTGGAGACCGCCTCGTCCACGGCGGGCTTGAGCGCGGACGGCTTGCCGCGCCGGTAGCCACCGTCGGAGGTGATGACGACCTTGGCGTCGGCGTCCTGGATGCGGGTGGCGAGCGCGTCGGCGGAGAAGCCGCCGAAGACGACCGAGTGCGCGGCGCCGATGCGCGCGCACGCCAGCATCGCGACGGCCGTCTCGGGGATCATCGGCATGTAGACGGCGACCCGGTCGCCCTTGCGCACGCCCAGCTCCAGCAGCGCGTTGGCCGCCTTGGAGACCTCGTCCTTGAGCTCGGCATAGGTGATGGCGCGGCTGTCGCCGGGCTCGCCCTCGAAGTGGATGGCCACCCGGTCGCCGTGGCCGGCCTCGACGTGCCGGTCCACGCAGTTGTAGGCGACGTTGAGCTCGCCGTCCTTGAACCACTTGGCGAACGGCGGGTTCGACCAGTCCAGGGTCTCGGTCGGCTCCTTGGCCCAGGTCAGGCGGCGGGCCTGCTCGGCCCAGAAGCCGAGCCTGTCAGCCTTGGCCTGTTCATACGCCTCCGCCGTGACGTTGGCGTTGGCAGCCAGGTCGGCGGGGGGTGCGAACCTGCGCTCTTCCTTGAGCAGGTTGGCCAGGCTTTCGTTGCTCACGACATCTCCCTTTCCCAGGGTGTCCGTTGTGTCCCAGGCCACAGCTCATCAGACCCGAGGGCCCGCTGACAAGGGTCGACGGATAATTGGTTTAGACCTGTCTGCGGCCGGGTGCACACCTGCTGTCGGCGCCGGGGGTCATCCGTTCCCACGGACGCCGTAGGCACGCGGTTCAGGTATGTAATCCCTTTCACACTCCGACGGCGGGGCCTGTGCGGACTCCCGTACGAGTCGCCCGGATGGCCCCGGCCCCAGGGGCGGCGCGATATGTCGCCGGGGGCGTGCTGCCGTTCGGCGAGCGCCTGACGTCGTTGGTCGGGTGGGGGATCTCGCCCGTCGTGAGCGGGGCGCCGTCTGTCCTCCCGCGCGTGGGGCCCGCCTGGCCGGCGCGGCCCCGCGCTCCGGTGCGGGGCCGCGCTCGGGTGCGGGGCCGCGGGGCTTCCGCAGGATCAGGCCGACAGGTCGGCCACCCCCACGTGGTCGAACACCTCGTCCTCCCCGCCCTCGGCCAGCAGGTACGCCTGGGCCTCACCGACGTGGAAGTACATCCCGTGCAGCTCCAGCTCTCCCGCCCGCAGGGCCCGGCTCACCGAGTCGTGGGCGCGCAGATGCTCCAACTGCTGGATCACATTGGTCAGGCAGAGCTGCTCGACAGCGTCGGCCGCCGCCCGCCCGGCGAGTCTGGCCGTGGGCCGGCTGCCGTCGGCCATCCGGGCGACGCTCGGTCCGCCGTGCCGCAGCCATCTGCGGAGCGGGGTCTCCACCGTGTCCTGCCCGGAGGCGAGCAGGGCCTGCATGGCCCCGCACCCGGAGTGCCCGCACACCGTGATGGACCGCACCCGCAGCACGTCCACCGCGTACTCGATCGCGGCGGCCACCGAGTCGTCCCCGCTCTCCTCGCCGGGCGGCGGGACGAGATTTCCGACGTTGCGGACGACGAACAGGTCCCCGGGTCCGCTGCTGGTGATCATCGAGGTGACCAGCCGCGAGTCCGCGCAGGTGAGGAACAGCTGCAAGGGCTGCTGTCCCTCCCGCGCCAGCCGCGCCAGCTCGCCCCGCACGAGCGGCGCGGTGTTGCGCTGGAACGCGCTGATGCCTCGGGCGAGTTGCCGGCCGGTGCCGGTGCCGGTGCCGGTGCCGGTGCCGGTGGCTGTACTGGTGCCGGTGGCTGTGCCGGTGGTGCCGGTCGTTTCGGTCCCCTCGGCGGCCGGGTCGCCGGGGGCGAGAGGGGTCGTCGGGCCCGTGAGCGTCCCCGCTGCGGCGGCGAGTGGGGTGAGTCCGTCGGTCGGGGTGGAGGGCTCGGTGTCCTCCGGTGCAGGTCCGTCGCCCGTGGTGCCGGGGCTGGTCGGGCGGCCGTCGGAGGTGCCCGTCTCCGGGATGGCGCACTGGTGGTTGCGCCATGGCGTCCACGGGTGGCAGCGGCAGCCGGACGTGTCGGGGGTGCCCGGTCCGCCGTCCAGGTGGAGACCGGCTGCTCCGGTCGGTTCCCCGATCCGTACGCCGGCGCGGCGGCCGACCAGTTCGACGGTGCCTCCGTGCGCCGCCTGGGTGCTCTGCCAGTCCTGCAGGGACTCGTACGCCGCGTGGTCCATGAAGGAGCCGTCCAACTCCACGACGGCGTGGGCGCCTTGCGGGACCAGGTGCAGGGTCCGGCTGAGCCGGGGCACCGCGAGGAACGTCAACTGGCCTCGGACACGGACGTGATGGACTCCTTCCTGCTCGTGGTGGGTGATCCGGGTGCGGGTGAGGCGGTGCAGGGCGACGCCGACCGCCATGCCGATCCCCAGCGTCACGCCTTCGAGGACGCCGAGGAAGACCACGCCGAGGGTGGTGACGGCGTAGACGAGCACTTCTCGGTGGCGGGTCACCGTGCGGATGTGGTGCAGGGACACCATCTGGATGCCGACGGCCATCACCAGGGCGGCGAGCGAGGCGAGCGGGATGAGCTCGAGGATCGGGACCATCAGCAGCGCGGCGATCACTACGAGAACGCCGTGCAGCATCGTGGAGTTCCGGCTGACGGCACCCGCGTTCACATTCGCCGTGCTGCGGACCGCCACTCCGGCGATGGGGAGGCCGCCGAGGGCGCCGGAGACGACGTTGGCGGCGCCCTGGCCGAGCAGTTCGCGATCGAGGTCGGCGCGGCGGACGCGGGCGGACAGCTCGGGCCGGGCGGCGACCAGCTTGTCCACGGCGACCGCGCCGAGCAGCGACTGCACGCTGCACACCAGCGTGATCGTGAGCACGGCGGCGATCAGGCCGAGCACGGGGCCTTCGGGGAGGCCGGCCAGGGCGTGGCTGCTCCAGGACGGCAGGTCCACCTTGGGCAGGCTGAACCCGAGGAGTGCCGCGCAGGCGGTGGCCCCGGTGACGGCGACCAGGGGCGCGGGCACGGTCCGCAGGATGCGTCCGGCTCGGCCGGGGAGGCGCGGCCAGGCCAGCAGCAGCGCGAGGGTCAGCGCGCTCACCGCGAGCGCGGCGGTCTGCACCTGGGCCAGCTGGGCCGGCAGGTCCCGCAGGTTGAGCAGGACCGAGCTGTGCGGGGTGCCGCCGAGGACGATGTGCAGCTGCGCCACGGCGATGGTGACGCCGATGCCGGCGAGCATGCCGTGCACGATGGCCGGGCTGACGGCGAGGGCGGTGCGCGCCACGCGGAGGAGGCCGAGACCGAGCTGGGCGAGTCCGGCGAGGACGGTAATGGCGCAGGTCGTACGCCATCCGTAGCGCTGGATCAGCTCGGCGGTCACGACGGTGAGTCCGGCGGCGGGGCCGCTGACCTGGAGGGGGGCGCCGCCGAGCCGTCCGACGACGACTCCGCCGACGGCGGCGGCCACGAGGCCGGCCTGGAGGGGGGCGCCGGTGGCGAGGGCGATGCCCAGGGAGAGGGGGAGGGCGATCAGGAAGACCGCGATGGACGCCGATACGTCGGCGCCGCTGAGGCGGGGGCCGCGGGGCCGGGCCGGCGGGCTGTGGGGCTCATGGCTGTGCTCCTTTCGGTCGGCGTCGTCATGGCGTGTGGGGGTGCAGGCTGACATGTTCCCGTCTCCTCCGGGGCAGCGCGGTCGCGGATCGTGTGGGCTCCTGGCGGTGCGCCAGGGGTCTGTCGCGGCCGTGTGGGCACGGCGTACAGCGGCGGGTGGTGACAGTCGGTAAACGAATCGTAATGGAGAGTAAAGACAGGGAATAGAGTGTCCGAGCAAATGGACTAATAAATCGCTCTGGAGGGTGAAGCGAGCGATTAGTCGGCTTGTCGTATTAATTCCACCTTCGACCCGTGCGATCTTGGCGGCGCCGCCGGACCCGAGAGAAGGAAGAAGGTGGAGGGACATGGCCGCCACCCGCAGGACCGCTCCTCACCGCGCTACCGCCGCAGCCGCCAGGTCGGCCACACCCCGCAGACGCACCCCACCGCACCGATCCGCCGGGCATCGCAGGATCGCCGCGGGGACCGCGATCGCCGCCGTCTGCGCGGCATCGCTCGCGGGATGCTCGATCGGTTCCGACCCGGACGGGCAGGCCGCGCCCGGACCGCAGAAGCAGAAGCCGGTGGCTCCCGCCCCGAAGAGCGCGATCCGCCTGATCGGCGACGGCTCCACGGCGTACACCGGCGCTCAGCCTCATCTGCCCCGGCCGGAACGGCTGAAGCCGGGCCAGAAGCCGCCGCAGTTCGTTGTGTTCTCGTGGGACGGCGCCGGTGAGGACAGCCAGAAGCTGTTCTCCCATTTCCGCAAGGTCGCCAAGGCCAACAACGCGACCATGACGTACTTCCTCAGCGGTGTGTACATGCTGCCGGAGGACAAGCGCGACCTGTACCGGCCGCCGCAGCATTCACCGGGCCGCTCCGACATCGGCTTCAACGACCAGGAGGGGATCGCCGACACCGTGCGGCAGCTGCGCCTCGCGTGGCTGGAGGGCAACGAGATCGGCACCCACTTCAACGGGCACTTCTGCGGCAAGGGCGGCGGCGTCGGCGAGTGGTCCGTGAAGGAGTGGAAGGAGGAGATCAGCCAGGCCAAGAGGTTCGTGAAGTCCTGGAAGACCAACACCGGGATGGCACAGGCGGACCCCCTGCCCTTCGACTACGACAAGGAACTCATCGGCGCCCGCACGCCCTGCCTGGAAGGCCGCTCGAACTTCGTGAAGGCCGCCCGGGAGATGGGCTTCCGCTACGACTCCAGCGGCGTCAACAACCAGCTCTGGCCCACGAAGAAGGACGGCATGTGGGACCTGTCGATGCAGCTGGTGCCGTTCCCGGGGCACTCCTACGAACAGCTCACCATGGACTACAACTTCATGGTCAACCAGTCCGGCACCAAGACTCAGGGCGACCCCGCCAAGCACGAGTTCTGGGGCGACCAGATGCGGGACGGGCTGCTCATGGGCTTCCAGCGGGCATACCACGGCAACCGCGCCCCCCTGATCATCGGCAACCACTTCGAGTCCTGGAACGGCGGCACCTACATGCGTGCCGTCGAGGAGGTCGTCGAAGCCGTCTGCAACAAGCCCGATGTGCGCTGCGTGTCCTTCCGACAGCTCGCCGACTGGCTCGACGCCCAGGACCCCGCGACCCTGCGCGAACTGCGCACGCTGAGCGTCGGCGAGGCCCCGAAGCAGGGCTGGGCGTCCTTCCTGTCGGGCAGTGGGGCCCCGGCCCCGAAGGGAGTGCCGGGCGCGCCGCCGGCCGGACGGTAGGACCCCGGCCGCCCCGCCCCGCCCAAACAGCGGGGCGGGACCGGACGGGCGGGCCGGCGGGTCGGGCCGTCGGGCAGGCGGTGGATCAGGCCGTGGTGCAGACGGTGGATCAGCCGGTGGATCAGGCGGTGGGGGACAGCGAGGAGTCCGCCTCGGAGAACGCGACGAGGTGCTCACCGAGCACGAACCCGGGGTCGATCTGCGCGGCCAGATCGGCCCCGGTGCGCTCGTTCCCCCAGGACTGGGCGTTCCTCAGGTGGAAGTGCACCATCTGGCGGGTGTAGCGCTCCCAGTCCCGCAGTTCGTACGTCGCGTCCGCTGCCGTCCGCAGACGGCGCAGAGCCGTGTGGTTGGCGTCCTCCAGGAGCTCGAAACGCGGCGGGCGGCCCTTCTCCATGGCCCGCACCCAGTCCGAGTGCTCGACAGTCACCAGCAGGTCGTCCCCGACCTCGGCGCGCAGGAAGTCCAGGTCGTCCTGCCCCTGGACCTTGTTCCCGACGACCTTGAGGACGACTCCGTAGTCGCGGGCGTAGTCCCGGTACTGGCGGTAGACGGAGACCCCCTTCCGGGTCGGCTCGGCGACGAGGAACGTGACGTCGAAGCGGGTGAACATCCCGGAGGCGAAGGAGTCCGAGCCCGCCGTCATGTCGACCACGACGTACTCGTCGCGGCCGTCCACGAGGTGGTTCAGGAACAGCTCCACCGCTCCCGTCTTGGAGTGGTAGCAGGCGACTCCGAGGTCGGAGTCGGTGAAAGGGCCGGTGACCATCAAACGGACGGCGCCGCCGTCGAGTTCCACCGGCCGGGCGCAGGCGTCGTACACCGGATTCGGCTCGCGCACCCGCAGCAGGCGCGACCCCTCGCCCGGTGGCGTCGTCTTGATCATCGTGGCGGCGGACGCGATGCGCGGGTTGTGGCCGCGCAGGTAGTCCTTGATCAGCGGCAGCCGCTCGCCCATGGCGGGGACCGCCGCGGCTTCCCTCTCGTCGAGACCGAGCGCGGCTCCGAGGTGCTGGTTGATGTCGGCGTCGATGGCGACGACCGGCGCTCCGGCCGCCGCCAGATGGCGGATGAACAGGGAGGACAGCGTCGTCTTTCCGCTGCCGCCCTTCCCGACGAAAGCAATTTTCATGTTCACCAAGAGTAGTCGGACGATAGCTGTACGTGGCATGCGTGGCGCAAAGGCCACCCGATCGAGGGGTGGCGGCCGTCGCCTCGCGCGCGGGAGGCCGGACGGGGTGGCGGCCGCAGCGGGGGCGGCGCGTAATGTCGTACTCATGAGTACGACAGGCGCGTCCGCCGATCCGCTCGCGGCCCTCGGGTCGCTCCCCGGTGTGCCCGAGGCCGTGGAGTCGGTGCGCAAGGCAGTCGACCGGGTGTACGGGCACCGGATCATGCGGCGCCGCAGCAACGAGATCACGTCCGAGGCGGCCCTGCGTGGCGCCCGTGGCTCCGCGGCGCTGTCCGGGGCGGACTGGGCGCTCGAGGAGGTGCGCCGGCGGACCGACTTCAGCGGTGACGACGAGGCGCGCGTGATGGGCGCGGCCCTGCGGCTCACCGCCGAGGCCGGCCAACTGCTGTCCATCTGGCGTCAGTCGCCGCTGCGGGTGCTGGCCCGGCTGCACCTGGTCGCCGCGGCGGAGGGCGACCAGCGGGTCGGACGGCCGCGGCAGGAGGGCGAGGCGGTCGACGAACCGCTGATCGAGCTGCCTCTGCCGAGCGCCGCGGAGGCGCACGGACGGCTGGAGGGCCTGGCCGAGCTGATCATCGCGGGCGGATCGGCGCCCGCGCTGGTGACGGCGGCCGTCGTGCACGGGGAGCTGCTCGCGCTGCGCCCCTTCACCTCCCACAACGGCCTGGTCGCGCGTACGGCCGAACGGGTCGTCCTGGTCGGCAGCGGGCTCGACCCGAAGTCGGTGTGCGCGGCCGAGGTGGGGCATGCCGAGCTGGGCCGTGCGGCCTATCTGGCGGCGCTCGACGGCTATGTCTCCGGCACGCCCGAGGGCATGGCGGCCTGGATCGCCCACTGCGGCAAGGCGGTCGAGCTGGGCGCGCGCGAGTCGACGGCGGTCTGTGAGGCGCTTCAGCGCGGAGCCGCGTGAGCGGCCTTTCGCCGCGTGGCGCGACGCGAATTCCGTGGACCGTGTGAGCTGCGGCGAACCCGCACAACGAAATGCGGCGGTACGAAGATTCGTACCGCCGCTGGCATGTCCATCGGGTTACCAGGCGTCCTCGATATGTTGCCCATCAGGTCGGGAACTTTGCCCGTCACCTGGTGCGGCTGGCCCGTAATCGACGGGTCGACGTCGCGTGGGTGCCCGATGTCCATGCTCGGTCCGTGGGGCCAATATGCGTAGCTCAGGTGATCCTCTCGGATGTCCTTGGTCTCGCGGGCCGTTGAGTCCTTTGTACTCCAGACCGCAACCAAGCGGAAGACCTCGCTGCAGTTCTTTACTTTTGCTCTCAAATACGGGTCAAACGGGCATCGATATCCGCACGGGACGGGAGCGGCGGCGCGAGCACGCCTCAGGCGAGCGCGGTGCGTCGCCGGCTCGCGTACCAGACGAGGCCCGCGGTGGCCGCGGCCGCGCCTATGGCGGCCGCCGCGACGAGGGCGGGCCGCGGCGGTACCGAGAAGGCCGGGAAGCGCTGCTTGAGCCGGACCGGCCGGTGGAAGTCGAGAATCGGCCACCCGCGCGCGAGCGCTTCGCGGCGCAGCGCGCGGTCCGGGTTCACGGCGTGCGGATGCCCGACGGTCTGCAGCATCGGCAGGTCGGTCGCCGAGTCGCTGTAGGCGTAGCAGCGGGCGAGGTCGTAACCCTCGGACGCGGCCAGCTCCCGGATCGCCTCGGCCTTGGTCGGGCCGTACGCGTAGTACTCCACCTCTCCGGTGAAGCAGCCGTCGTCGCCGACGACCATCCGGGTGGCCACCACGCGGTCGGCGCCGAGCAGCTCACCGATGGGCTCGACGACCTCCGCGCCGGACGTCGACACGATCACGACGTCGCGGCCGGCCGTGTGGTGCTCCTCGATGAGGGACGCGGCCTCGTCGTAGATGATCGGGTCGATGAGGTCGTGCAGCGTCTCCGCGACGATCTCTTTGACCTGCTGGACGTTCCAGCCGCGGACCATCGCCGAGAGGTACTCGCGGGTGCGCTCCATCTGGTCGTGGTCCATACCGCCCACGCGGAAGACGAACTGCGCATAGGCGGTCCGCAAGGCGGCCCGGCGGTTGATCAGGCCGCCTTGGTAGAACGACTTGCTGAAGGTGAGCGTGCTCGACTTCGCAATGACCGTCTTGTCCAGGTCAAAGAAGGCGGCTGTGCGGGGCAAGGAGTGGTTTTCCACGCCCCTGAGCATAGGCGCAGCCCATTCGGCGTAAGGTGGGCGCGTGGGTTTGCTTGAGAAGGCTCTCGGGTACACCATGGAAGTCACGGATCGTTCGCGACCGTGCTAACCCGGTCCGACTCCTCCCCCCCCGAGTCGGCCGTGGAGACGACCCCCGCTCTCCCCCCCGGCGGGGGTCGTCGCATGTCCGGGGCCATTTTTCCCTTATGAGCACGGCCGCGAGGCCGGAGCCGGGCGGCTGCTGCCGCCCTTTCGGCGTGCTTCTGATCCGTGACACTGCGTAATCGTGACGCTGCTGTGGGGAGATCGTCCAGAGGTGAGTGCAAGGCTCACCGGTTCGGGTGACGGTCATATTCACAACTACCGAGTTGTCCACAGTTATTGACCAAGATCCACACGATTTGCCGGATCGCTGCATCGTCATTCCAACGCGTCCCGGCGGGCCGACTTCATGGCCGGTTCCGGTTTGTCGGGCGTGATTGGCCGGTTCCTATCGGCCGTTCATATGGGGGCCGCTTACCGGCTCTTCACACCTTTGGGAATGGCGTGGCCGCAGGGCCGCGCGAACGATGCAGCGATGGGGGATGGACACCGTGACCGCAGCCGTCACACACGATCCGCCGGGGCCCGGCTCCGGGCGGCCCGGGAAGCCGTTGATCGTCACCGAGGACGCCGACCTGATCGACGATCTGCTGCGCCTGTGCGCGGCGGCCGGCGCCACCCCCGAGGTCCACCACGGGGTGCCCGAGCCCCGTAGCAGCTGGGAGGCGGCGCCGCTCGTGCTCATCGGCGACGACGCGGCCCGGCGGGTGCGCGGTGCCGGACGCCGAGGCGGCGTGGTCCTCGTCGGCCGCGACCAGGACGACTCGGGGGTCTGGCGCCGCGCCGTCGAAATCGGTGCGGACCACGTCCTGATGCTTCCCGACGGCGAGCAGTGGCTGGTCGACCGGATCGCCGATGTGGCCGAAGGCGTCGGCCGGCCCGCCCTCACCGTCGGCGTCATCGGCGGCCGCGGCGGATCCGGGGCCTCCACGCTCGCGTGTGCCCTCGCCGTGACGGCCGCACGCGAGGGACTGCGCACGCTGCTCGTGGACGGCGACCCACTGGGCGGCGGACTCGACGTCGTCCTCGGCGGAGAAGCTGTCGAAGGACTGCGCTGGCCCGCCTTCGCCGGCTCACGCGGACGGCTGGGCAGCGGCGCCCTCGAGGAGTCCCTGCCCGAACTGCACTCCCTGCGGGTGCTCAGCTGGGACCGGGGCGACAGCGTCGCGGTGCCTCCCCAGGCGATGCGCGCCGTCCTGGCGGCGGCCCGGCGCCGCGGTGGAGCCGTCGTCGTCGACCTGCCCCGCCGGATCGACGACGGCGTCGCCGAAGCACTGGCCCAGCTCGACGTCGGCCTCCTCGTCGTCCCCGCCGAGCTGCGCGCCGTCGCCGCCGCCCGGCAGGTGGCCTCGGCGGTCCAGCTGCTGTTGAGAGACCTGCGCCTGGCCGTACGAGGCCCCTACGCGCCCGGACTCGACGACCGGGAAGTGGCCCGGCTCCTGGACCTGCCACTGGTGGGCGAGGTGCCGGTGGAGCCGGGGCTGCTGCGGCCGCACGAGCACCGGGAACCACCCGGCGCGGCGGCGCGGGGTCCGCTGGCCCGCTTCTGCCGGGAGTTCTGGGAGCGGGCGCTGTGCGAGGCGAGGGCGGCGTGAGCGGCCGGAGCGAGGTGGAGGGCGGAGTTGTGCGAGAGGTCGGCGGTGGCCGGGTGCGTGCGGGGTCGGCGCGTGGAGGTGCAGAGATGGTGACCGGTGCGAGTGCGAGTGCGAGTGCGAGTGCGCGTGCTGGTGCACGGGCGCGGGTGCCCAGTTGGGCGGCGCGGGGTTCCGAGGGCGCAGGTGGGGCGCGGGTCCGGTCGGACGCTCATGAGGGGCCAGCTCGGACGGTGGTCGGTGAAGTCGGGGCCCGGTCGGGTGGCGTGGGTGGTGCGGCCGGCGGGCGGTGGACGCCCGGCGGTGTCGGTGGCGCGGCGGACGTGCCGGCGGGGCTGCTCGACGGGGTGCGGCAGTGGCTGGCGGAGAGCGGGTCCGAGCCGACTCCGGCCCGGGTCGCGCAGGCCCTGCGGGAGCAAGGCAGGGTGCTGGGTGACGCCGAAGTGCTCGGCGCGGCCGAGCAGTTACGGTCCGAGCTGGTCGGCAGCGGGCCGCTGGAGCCACTGCTCGCCGATCCCGCCGTGACCGACGTGCTGGTCTCGGCACCGGACCGGGTCTGGGTCGACCGGGGCGGGGGCCTGGAGCTGACCTCCGTGTCCTTCCCCGACGCGGCGGCCGTACGACGTCTCGCGCAGCGCCTCGCCGCGGTGGCCGGCCGGCGCCTGGACGACGCGCGGCCCTGGGTGGACGCCCGGCTCCCCGACGGGACCCGTCTGCACGCGGTGCTCCCACCGGTGGCCGTGGGGTGTGCCTGTCTGTCGCTCCGGGTGGCGCGGCCACGGGCGTTCAGGCTCGGCGAACTGGTCGCGGCGGGGACGGTGCCGCCGGGCGGCGACCGGGTGCTGCGGGCCCTGGTCGGCGCGCGGCTCTCCTTCCTCATCAGCGGCGGGACCGGCAGCGGCAAGACGACGCTGCTGAGCGCCCTGCTCGGGCTGGTCGGGCCGGGCGAGCGGATCGTGCTCGCCGAGGACTCGGCCGAGCTGAAGCCGGACCACCCCCATGTCGTACGGCTGGAGAGCCGGCCCGCCAACCAGGAGGGGGCGGGGCTCGTCACCCTGGAGGATTTGGTGAGGCAGGCGCTTCGGATGCGGCCGGACCGGCTGGTCGTCGGCGAGGTGCGCGGACCCGAGGTGGTGCATCTGCTCGCCGCCCTCAACACGGGTCACGAAGGCGGCTGTGGAACTGTCCACGCCAACGCGGCCGGCGATGTCCCCGCCCGCCTGGAAGCCCTCGGGACGGCGGCGGGGCTCGACCGGGCCGCCCTGCACAGCCAGTTGGCCGCCGCGTTGTCGGTCGTCCTTCATCTCGTACGGGACCGGACCGGCCGCCGGCGGATCGCCGAGGTGCATGTGCTGGAGCGGGACCCGGCCGGGCTGGTGCGGACCGTGCCGGCGCTGCGCTGGGCCCCGGAGGGGTTCGTGGCCGAGCGGGGCTGGGAGCGGCTCCAGCCGCTTCTGCGCGGGGGCGGCGAGGTCAGGAGCGCCGCGGGCGGTGGGAGCCATGGGTGAGCTGGTCTCCGGCGCGCTGGACGGGTTGGGCGCGGCCGGTGCGTGCCTCGGAGCGGCGGCCGTCTGTCTGGTGGGTGGGCGGGACCAGGGTGTGCGGCGGGCTCGGGTGCTGCTCGCGGGCGGCGAGGGTCTGGATGCCGGGCCGTCCGACTGGCGGCGGGTGACCGGGACGCTGCGCCGGGTGCGGGGGCGTCTGAGACCCGAGGGGTGGGCCCTGGTCGCCGGTCTGGTGCTGGCGGTGCTCGGCTCGTCGGTGTTGCCGCTGGTCGCGGGGGCGGTCGGGGTGCCGTTGCTGAGACGGATGCGGCTGGCCCAGGAGGCGAGGCGCGCGCGGGAACGGCGCGGAGGTGCGGTGATCGCGTTGTGCGGGGCGTTGGCCGGTGAGGTGCGGGCCGGACGGCAGCCGGGCGAGGCGTTGCTGCGGGCGGCGCATGACTCCGGCGGGCTTGGCGCGGCGCAGTCCGCGGTGCTGGCGGCGGCGCGGTTCGGCGGTGATGTCCCCGGCGCGCTTGTCTCCGCGGCTCGGCAGCCCGGTGCGGAAGGACTGTCGGGGCTGGCCGCGTGCTGGCGGGTCGCCGTCGACCAAGGCGCCGGCCTCGCGGCCGGGCTGGATCGGCTGGAGGCGGCACTCCGCGCGGAGCGCGATCAACGTGCGGATCTCCGGGCCCAGTTGGCGGGCGCTCGGTCGACGGTGGTGATGCTCGCCGGGCTGCCGGTGCTCGGGTTGCTGCTCGGAGCGGCCATAGGCGCCGATCCACTGCACGTGCTGCTGCACACCGGCGCCGGCTTCGGGTGCCTCGCGGTCGGCGGGGTGCTGGAAGGGGCCGGCATGTGGTGGGCGGCGCGGATCGTGCGGGGAGCGGAGGTGGGGTGAGAGGCGGGGTGAGGAGGCGGGGTGAGGAGGCGACCCCGGATGTGGACGGCGACAGGTTCGAGAGGAACAGGAAGGGGGCTGCGGTGTGAGCGGGGAAGTTGTCCACAGGCTGGGGATGGCTGTGGGGGCGGTACTGATCGCCGGGTGGCTGGTGCGGTGGTGGGCGGACGTCCGCCGGGAGCGCAGGGTCCGGAGGCGGCTGGTGGACCTGATGAGGAGAGCCGACCTGGCACCGACTCGTAGACGGCTCGACGTCCGGCGCGGGATGCGGCGCTGGGCGCCCGTCGCGGCCGTCGGGGTGGCCGGATGGGCCCTGGTGGGCGGTGTGGTGGGGCTGGTGGTCGGGGCGGCCGGGGCCGTCGGCCTGTGGTGGTGGCGTCGGAGGCAGGGGGCCGGTGGAGGCGCGGCGGGCACGGAGGTGGACGCGGTCGACGCGGGGGAGGTGTCACGTCGACTCCCGCTCGCAGGGGACCTGTTGGCGGCCTGTATCGCCGCCGGCGCGAGTCCGGTGGTCGCGGCGCAGGCCGTGGGCGAGGCGTTGGGCGGGCCGGTCGGCGATGCGCTGGCGAGGGGTGCCGCGGAGTGCCGACTCGGTGGTGAACCGGGGGATTCATGGCGGCGGTTGGCCTCGATGCCGGGGGCCGGGGCGCTGGCGCGGCTGCTGGAACGCGCCGGTGTCTCCGGTCTCCCGGCGGCCGGACCGGTCGCACGGCTCGCGGCGGAGGCCCGCGCCGACTGGACGCGCGCGGCGACGGAGCGGGCCAGGAGAGCGGCCGTCATGGTCACCGCGCCGGTGGGCCTGTGCTTCCTGCCCGCGTTCATCGCGGTCGGGGTGGCACCCGTGGTCATCGGGCTGGCGGGCGGCGTGTTGGGAGGAGGTGGCACGTGACGGAGTGAGCGGTGAGGACGCGCGGCGCGCGGAGAGAGCGCGTCGAGCGCGGATGTGTGTGGGACCTGGATCAAGAGAAGCGGACCTTACGGGGGTTACGGATGTTCAAGGCGGTACGGGCACGGATGGCGGCTCTGGTGCGTAGGGCGCGGGCGGCGCGGAGGGACGCGGGGATGGTCACCTCCGAATACGCGATGGGCATCGTGGCGGCGGTGGCCTTCGCCTTGGTGCTCTACAAGGTCGTGACGAGCGGGGAGGTCAGCGAGGAGCTCCAGGGCATCGTGAAGCGGGCGCTCGATGGCGGGGCGTGAGCGGGGTGACCGACGCGGGCCGGGCGGTCGTCCGGCCCGTGGGGCCCCCGCGGGGAACGGGAAGGGCCGGGTGGGAGTGCTCGGTTCGGATCGGGGGTTCGTGACGGCCGAGTCGGCTGTCGTGCTGCCGGTGCTCGTGATGTTCGCCATGGCGCTGGTGTGGGGGTTACTCGCGGTGGCGGCGCAGATCCAGTGCGTGGACGCGGCTCGCGCCGGGGCCCGCGCGGCGGCCCGGCAGGACCCGGACGACGCCGTCATCGAGGTGGCCGGCGACGTCGCGCCGGACGGGGCGGACGTCACGGTCGCCCGGGAGGGGGGCGTGGTCCGAGTGGTCGTGGTGGCCAGACCGCCGGTGCTGCGAGGGCTGCCCTTCGAGGTGCGCGAGGAGGCCGTGGCGTCGGCGGAGGAGATGGTGGGGGTGGAGTCGTGAACGCGCGGTGCGGGCGCAGGCGCCGTTTCGCAGCGTCCTGTACCGGTCCCGGTTCCGATCGGGGATCGGCCACCGCCTGGAGCCTCGGCCTGATCGCCGTCCTGTGTGTCGTGTTCGGCGTGGTGCTGGCCCTCGGACAGGCGGTGGTGATCCGGCACCGTGCGGCGGGTGGCGCGGATCTGGCGGCCCTCGCGGCGGCCGACCACTGGGCGGAGGGCACGGCCGGGGCCTGTGCCCGGGCGGAGCGGGTCGCTGCGGCGAGCGGGGCGCGGCTCGTGCGGTGCGTGGTCGCGGGCGACGTGTCGGACGTGACGGCGGCGTCGGGGCGAGGCCCGTTCACCGCGGAGGTCAGGGCTCGGGCAGGACCTGGGGGACCGGGTGTGCCTGGCCCGAGTCCGGGAGGTGCGGCTGGCGCCGGGAAGCCGTAGGAGTCTCCCCCGGAGGATGGCCGTGGGCGCTGAACCCACCGCCTACCGCCCACCGCCTACGCCCGCGCCTCCTCCTCGTCCGGAGCCGGGAAGGCCCCTTCGTCCGGAGCCGGCGATGCCTCCTCGTCCGGAGTCGAAGAAGCCCCTTCGTCCGGAGCCGGCGATGCCCCCTCGTCCGGAGCCGGGAGGGCCCCACCGTCCGGAGTGAGCGGAGCCTCCTCGTCCGGAGCCCCCCGCAGCAGCACCGTCAGCAGCCGTACGGCTCCCCGCTTGTGCAGAGGGTCGTTGCCGTTGCCGCACTTGGGGGACTGGATGCAGGACGGGCAGCCGGCCTCACACTCGCAGGAGGCGATGGCCTCGCGGGTGGCCGTCAGCCAGGCGCGGGCCGTGTGGAAGGCGCGCTCCGCGAAGCCGGCGCCGCCGGGGTGGCCGTCGTAGACGAAGACCGTCGGGAGCAGCGTGTCGGGGTGCAGCGGGATCGACACCCCGCCGATGTCCCAGCGGTCGCAGGTCGCGAAGAGGGGCAGCAGGCCGATCGAGGCGTGTTCGGCGGCGTGGAGGGCGCCGCCGAGGATCTCCGGGTCGATCCGGGCCTCGTCGAGCTGGTCCTCGGTGACCGTCCACCAGACCGCGCGGGTGCGCAGCGTCCGAGGAGGGAGGTCGAGTTTCGTCTCGCCCAGCACTTCGCCGGTGATCAGCCGGCGCCGGAGGAAGGAGACCACCTGGTTGGTGACCTCGACGGAGCCGTAGCAGAGGCGGCCGTCGCCCCACGGGATCTCGGTCTCGGTCTCGAGGACGGAGATGGCCGTCGTGTCCCGGGCGACCGTGGAGTACGACGGGGACGCCTGCTCGACCAGGGCGACCGAGTCCTCGAGGTCGAGGGAGCGGACGAGGTAGGTCCGGCCCTGGTGCAGATGGACCGCGCCCTCGTGCACGCTCGTGTGTGCGGCGCCCGCGTCGACGGTGCCGAGCAGGCGGCCCGTGCCGGCCTCGACGACCTGGACCGGGCGTCCGCCCTCGCCGCGGATGTCGGTGAGGTCGGCGGCCCGTTCCCGGCGGGTCCAGTGCCACGCCCGGGTGCGGCGGCGCAGCAGCTTCGCGGCCTCCAGCTGGGGCAGCAGCCCCTCGGCCTCCGGGCCGAAGAGGGTCAGGTCCTCCTCGGTGAGCGGGATCTCGGCGGCCGCAGCGCACAGGTGGGGGGCGAGGACGTACGGGTTGTCGGGGTCGAGGACCGTCGACTCCACCGGGCGGTCGAAGAGGGCCTCCGGGTGGTGGACGAGGTAGGTGTCCAGCGGGTCGTCACGGGCGACGAGGACGGCCAGCGCGCCCTGCCCGGAGCGGCCGGCCCGCCCCGCCTGCTGCCACAGGGAGGCGCGGGTGCCCGGATAGCCGGAGATCAGGACGGCGTCCAGACCGGAGACGTCGATGCCGAGTTCCAGGGCGGTGGTGGCGGACAGGCCGAGGAGTTCGCCGGAGTGCAGGGCCTGTTCCAGGGCGCGGCGCTCCTCGGGGAGGTAGCCGCCCCGGTAGGCCGCGACACGCCCGGCGAGCGAACGATCTACTTCGGCCAGCCGTTCCTGCGCGATGACCGAGATGAGCTCGGCGCCACGCCGGGAGCGGACGAAGGCGACCGAGCGGATGCCCTGCACCGCGAGGTCGGTCAGGAGGTCCGCCGTCTCGGCGGTGGCGGTACGCCGGACGGGTGCGCCTTTCTCACCCTGGAGCTCGGTGAGCGGCGGCTCCCAGAGGGCGAAGACGAGCTCACCGCGCGGGGAGGCGTCGTCGGCGATCTCCACCACGGGCAGCCCGGTCAGGCGCCGCGCCGCGACGGCGGGATCGGCGGCGGTGGCGGAGGCCAGCAGGAAGACGGGGGAGGAGCCGTAGCGGGCGCACAGGCGGCGCAGACGCCGCAGCACCTGGGCGACGTGGGAGCCGAAGACACCGCGGTAGGTGTGGCACTCGTCGATGACGACGTACTTCAGCGCCTTCAGGAAGGAGGACCAGCGCGGGTGGGACGGGAGTATGCCCCGGTGGAGCATGTCGGGGTTGGTGAGGACGTAGTTCGCGTACTGACGGATCCACTCGCGTTCCTCGAACGGAGTATCGCCGTCGTACACGGCCGGCCGGACCGCATTGCCCAGTGGATGTGAAAGTTCCTTCACGGAGCGGCACTGATCCGCCGCGAGGGCCTTCGTCGGCGACAGGTACAGCGTGGTGGCGCCGCGTCCGTTCGGGGCCTCGGAGCCGTCCAGGAGCGTGGAGAGGACCGGCACGAGGTACGCGAGGGACTTGCCGGAGGCGGTGCCCGTGGCGACGACCACGGACTCGCCGTCGAGGGCGTGCTCGGCGGCGCGTGCCTGGTGGGCCCAGGGATGCTCGATCCCGGCGCTCTGCACGGCGGCGATGACCTCGGCGCGGATCCGGTCGGGCCAGACGGCATGGCGGCCCGCTCGCGGGGGCACATGCTCCGTATGAGTGATGCGCGAAGCCCGACTCGGCCCCGAGGCGAGTCGGCCCAGCACCGCGCCCGGGTCCATCCGGGAGGCGGTGCCCGTCGGGGATCGATCGGATCGGTGATTCTCGGCCATCGGCACCGAGTGTGTCACTGGAGTGACGGACAATGGGACCAAGGCGTCGTGCACGCCTGCCGGTAAGTGATTGAATGCCATCGCGGCTGGCGAACCGACCTTGGGGTTGCAAGCCGAGGTGTCCCGAGGGGCGACCGCTCGATAGCAAGGTGCTGGAGGATCCGTGGACCTGTCCCTGTCGACCCGTACCGTCGGCGATCGTACGGTCGTCGAGGTCGGTGGCGAAATCGACGTATATACCGCGCCCAAGCTGCGCGAGCAGCTGGTCGAGCTGGTGAACGACGGGAGTTTCCACCTCGTCGTCGACATGGAGGGCGTGGACTTCCTCGACTCCACCGGGCTCGGCGTGCTGGTCGGCGGCCTGAAGCGCGTGCGTGCCCATGAGGGCTCCCTGCGCCTGGTCTGCAACCAGGAGCGCATTCTGAAGATTTTCCGTATCACCGGCCTGACCAAGGTGTTCCCGATCCACACCTCGGTCGAGGAAGCGGTGGCGGCGACCGACTGAGTCACCGCACACCCGGGGGCGCGGTGACGCGTGCCCGGGGTGGGAAGTGGTAGGAGACGGGGGACCGGGCTTTCGGCGGCCCGGTCCCCCTGACAGCACGCCCGAAGTTCCGAGGGGGATGCATGGCCACCGTTGAACTCCGCTTCAGCGCGCTGCCCGAGCACGTCAGGACCGCCCGTCTGGTGGCGGCAGCGGTGGCGCGCAGGGCCGGAGTGGACGAGGCCGTCCTGGACGAGGTCAGGCTCGCCGTGGGTGAGGCGTGCAGCCGTGCCGTCGGACTGCACCAGAGCGTCGGCATCACGGCGCCGGTGAAGGTGGCGCTGATCGAAGAGGAGAAACAGTTCTCCATCGAGGTCGGCGACGAGGCTCCGCACACCGTTCCCGGTGAGCGGGTCGTCGGCGCCGACGAGGCCGACGCCGAGGAGGACGAGATGGGTCTCGCGGTCATCAGCGGGCTCGTCGACGACGTCGAGGTCTCGGCGGGCGAGCACGGCGGCCTGATCCGTATGACGTGGCCGACCGCGCCGCAGACCGTGGTGCTGCCCTGATCCATCCCCGTACTTCCGAAGGGGCCCTGCTGAGCAGGGCCCCTTCGTGTTTTATCGCACGGCGGCGGTGAATTCGTGAAGGAATTCACTATCGATTGTCCGATCATTGATCAAGGTCGCGATCATCGGATCAAGGGTCAATCAGGGCGTCAATGGTTTTGGGGCATTAGCGCTTTCGGGTTCTGTGGTCGGATGTCGATCATTTGCTGAACGGCATGTGAAGGCCAATTCCGCTTACCGCCATCTGTTTTGATCAGGTTCCGGTACCTAGAATCCGTCCACATCTTGAGCTCAGCCCAAGCGTCAAGGAGGACGAATGGCGGGGCTTTCTACCCCTCATCAGCTTGACCATCCCACTACTCTCGCAGCGGCCGTACTGACGGATGACAACCGGGTGATCATCTCGGTGATCGGCGTGGTCGCCCTGGCGGCGCTCGTCGTCGCCGGCGTCCTGGTGCGTCAGGTGCTCGCCGCCGGCGAGGGCACCGACAGCATGAAGAAGATCGCCGCCGCGGTCCAGGAAGGCGCCAACGCCTATCTGGCCCGGCAGCTGCGCACGCTCGGCGTATTCGCCGTCGTCGTGTTCTTCCTGCTCATGCTGCTGCCCGCGGACGACTGGAATCAGCGCATCGGCCGATCGGTCTTCTTCCTGATCGGCGCCGCGTTCTCGGCGGCCACCGGCTATATCGGCATGTGGCTCGCCGTGCGCAGCAATGTGCGCGTCGCCGCGGCGGCACGGGAAGCGACCCCCGCGGAAGGTGAACCGGAAAGGGACCTCACCGCCGTATCGCACAAAGCCATGAAGATCGCTTTCCGCACGGGCGGCGTCGTCGGCATGTTCACGGTGGGGCTCGGTCTGCTGGGCGCCTCCTGTGTGGTGCTCGTCTACGCGGCCGACGCGCCGAAGGTGCTCGAAGGATTTGGTCTCGGTGCCGCGCTGATCGCGATGTTCATGCGTGTCGGCGGCGGCATCTTCACCAAGGCCGCCGACGTCGGCGCCGACCTGGTCGGCAAGGTCGAACAGGGCATTCCGGAGGACGACCCGCGCAATGCCGCGACCATCGCCGACAACGTGGGCGACAACGTCGGAGACTGCGCCGGAATGGCGGCCGACCTCTTCGAGTCGTACGCGGTGACGCTGGTCGCCGCCCTGATCCTGGGGTCGGCCGCGTTCGGCGACCTGGGGCTCGCGTTCCCGCTGATCGTGCCCGCGATCGGCGTGATCACCGCGATGATCGGCATCTTCGCGGTGGCCCCGCGCCGCTCCGACCGCAGCGGCATGACCGCGATCAACCGCGGGTTCTTCATCTCCGCGGTCATCTCGATCGTGCTGGTCGCGATCGCCGTGTTCGCCTACCTGCCGTCGTCCTACGCGGACCTCGACGGCGTCACCGACGGCGCCATCGCGGCCAAGGCCGGCGACCCGCGGATCCTGGCGCTCGTCGCCGTCGGCATCGGCATCCTGCTCGCGGCCGTCATCCAGCAGCTGACCGGGTACTTCACCGAGACCAACCGGCGCCCCGTCCGGGACATCGGCAAGACCTCGCTGACCGGTCCCGCGACCGTCGTCCTCGCCGGTATCTCCGTCGGCCTGGAGTCCGCCGTCTACACCGCCCTGCTGATCGGCCTCGGCGTGTACGGGGCGTTCCTGCTCGGCGGCACGTCGATCATGCTGGCGCTGTTCGCGGTGGCGCTGGCCGGCACCGGTCTGCTCACCACGGTCGGTGTGATCGTCGCCATGGACACCTTCGGTCCGGTCTCGGACAACGCGCAGGGCATCGCCGAGATGTCCGGCGACGTCGAGGGCGCGGGCGCCCAGGTGCTCACCAACCTGGACGCGGTCGGCAACACCACCAAGGCCATCACCAAGGGCATCGCCATCGCCACCGCCGTCCTGGCGGCCGCGGCGCTCTTCGGGTCCTACCGTGACGCCATCACCACCGGTGCGCGGGACGTGGGCGAGAAGCTCAGCGGCGAGGGCGCGCCGATGAACCTGATGATGGACATCTCGCAGCCCAACAACCTGGTCGGCCTCATCGCGGGCGCCGCGGTCGTCTTCCTCTTCTCCGGGCTCGCCATCAACGCCGTGTCGCGGTCGGCGGGTTCCGTGGTCTACGAGGTGCGGCGGCAGTTCCGTGAGCGGCCCGGGATCATGGACTACACGGAGAAGCCGGAGTACGGCAAGGTCGTGGACATCTGTACCCGGGACGCGCTGCGCGAGCTGGCCACGCCCGGTCTGCTCGCCGTGATGGCGCCGATCTTCATCGGGTTCACCCTCGGCGTCGGCGCCCTGGGCGCCTACCTCGCGGGTGCCATCGGCACCGGCACGCTGATGGCGGTCTTCCTCGCCAACTCCGGTGGTGCCTGGGACAACGCCAAGAAGCTCGTCGAGGACGGCCACCACGGCGGCAAGGGCAGCGAGGCCCACGCCGCGACGGTGATCGGTGACACGGTCGGCGACCCCTTCAAGGACACCGCCGGACCGGCGATCAACCCACTGCTGAAGGTGATGAACCTGGTCGCGCTGCTCATCGCGCCCGCGGTCATCCAGTTCAGCTACGGCGACGACAAGAACGTCGCCGTGCGCGTGCTGATCGCCGTCGCCTCGCTGCTGGTGATCATCGGCTCGGTCTACGTCTCCAAGCGCCGTGGCATCGCCATGGGCGACGACGGCAACGCCGAGAGGGTGTCCAACCCGGCGGATCCCGCGGTGGTCTCGTAGGCGGTCTTACGGCAGCACGGCTCCATGGGCGGGCGGCCCGGCGCGCATCGACGTGTCGGCCGCCCGCTCCGCGCTTGTTCACGCCCCACGCCGTGACGCTTGTCTCACATGGTGTAAACGGCGCGAAGAGGTAATAAAAGCCGCAAATAGCATGCTGTCATCATCTGCCCGCCGTGTAGGGTCCCGTGGCCGAGAGCCACGAAGGGACCAGACCGGTGAACAAGAAGCTCGCTGCCTCGCTGTCCGGCGGTGCGGTACTGATACTGGCGCTGACGGGCTGCACGAGCGACGAGGGCAACAAGGAACTCGACGCCTGGGCCAAGAAGGTCTGCGACCAGGTGCCGGCCCAGAACGCCAAGATCTCGGCCGCCTACGTCGCGATCACCAAGGCCGCCAAGGACACCTCCAGCACGCCCAAGGAACTGCAGGCCGCCGACTCCAAGGCCTTCCAGGACCTCGCCGACGGCTACAAGGCGCGCGCCACGCTCATCCGTGACGCCGGTGCGCCCCCCGGCGTCGAGGACGGCGCGAAGAACCAGCAGGATGTCGTCAAGAGGCTGACGGAACTCTCCACCGCCTACGGCGACCTGAAGAAGCAGGTCGACGGGCTGGACACCAAGGACCAGGGGAAGTTCGCGTCCGGCCTGAAGGACGTGTCGGCCGAGATGAAGCAGGTCGAGACACAGCGTCAGAGCGCCATCGCCTCGCTGAAGAAGCTCGAGTCGGGTGACGTGAAGACGGCCCTCACCTCCCAGGAGGGCTGCAAGCAGGCCGTCGAGTCCGGCTCCGCCGGCTGACCGCCGCATGAGGCGGCACGGGTCACAATGAGGGCGTGAGCGACTCCAGCCAGCCTGACCCGACCGTCCTGCCCGACCTCCCCGCGCTGCCCGGCTCCGGGCAGCCGGATGTCGCAGCCCGTCTGCGGGAGGCCCTGCTCGGGGCCTCCTTCACCGCCGACGGGCTGCTCGAGCTGCTCGGCGCGCCCGCGTACGCGGCGCTCGCCCGCAGCGAGACGGTGCCCGCGCTCCGGGCCACGCGCGGGGACACCCCGCTCGAGGCGCTCGTACGGCTGTTCCTGCTCCAGCAGCCGGTGCCGTACGCGCGCGTGGCGGACGTCCTGCCCCTCGAACCGTGCCTGGAGAGCGGCTGGCTGGCCCGGGCCGGCGACGACGTCCGTGCCACGGTCGATGTGCGGCCGTACGGCGGGCCGGGGGGCGAGGACTGGTTCATCGTGTCCGACCTGGGGTGCGCGGTCGGCGGGGCCGGCGGTATCGGGAACACGGCCGAGGAGGTCGTCCTCGGCGTCGGCGGCGCCTCCACGACACTCGCCGGCATCACCGTGCGCACGCCGGTCGCCTGCGCGCTCGACCTCGGCACCGGCTCCGGCATCCAGGCCCTGCACGCCGCGCAGCACGCCACGCGCGTGACGGCGACCGACCTCAACCCGCGCGCGCTGCACATCACCGCGCTCACCCTGGCGCTCTCCGGAGCCCCGGCGGCGGACCTGCGGGAGGGGTCGCTGTTCGAGCCGCTCGAGGACGGGGAGACGTACGACCTGATCGTCTCCAACCCGCCCTTCGTGATCTCGCCGGGCGCCCGGCTGACGTACCGCGACGGCGGGATGGGCGGCGACGACCTGTGCCGCTCGGTCGTCCAGGGGGCGGGGGACCGCCTGAACGAGGGCGGGTACGCCCAGTTCCTCGCCAACTGGCAGCACGTGGAGGGCGAGGACTGGCAAGACAGGGTCCGCGCGTGGGTGCCGCGCGGCTGCGACGCGTGGATCGTGCAGCGCGAGGTGCAGGACGTCACGCAGTACGCCGAGCTGTGGCTGCGGGACGCCGGTGACCACCGCGGGGACACGGCCACGTACCAGGCCCGGTACGACGCGTGGCTGGACGAGTTCGAGGCGCGCAAGGTGAAGGCCGTCGGGTTCGGCTGGATCACCCTGCGGCGGACGTCGGCCGCCGAGCCGTCGATCACGGTCGAGGAGTGGCCGCACCCCGTCGAACAGCCGCTCGGGGACACCGTGCGCGCGCACTTCGAGCGCCTCGACTACCTGCGCGGGCGGGATGACGCCGCGCTGCTGGAGGACCGCTTCCGGCTGGTGGCCGAGGTCGTGCAGGAGCAGATCGGGCTGCCGGGCGCCGAGGACCCCGAGCACGTGGTGCTGCGGCAGCACCGGGGCATGCGCCGGGCCACCCAGGTCGACACGGTCGGCGCGGGCTTCGCCGGCGTGTGCGACGGCTCGCTCACCGCGGGCCGGATCCTGGACGCCATCGCCCAGCTGATGAGCGAGGACCCGGTGGTGCTGCGCGACCGTACGCCCGCGCAGATCCGGCTGCTGGTCGAGCAGGGGTTCCTCGAACCGGCTCGCTGACGGGGCGCCGAGCGCGGCCGGGAGGCGGGCGAAACAGGCCAACCTCCAGGAACCGGCCAGTGCGCGGGCGCCCCGCGCGAACTCCCGTTCACCCCGGGTTCGCCTGCCCGTCCCCCGCGCCTGACAGCCTCGCCGGGCCGAGGCACGCGCCTGTGGGGACGGGCGGCGGGAAAGAGGGGCGAGCGGGATCATGGAAACCGGACCGGCGATCTTCACAGGTGTCGTGTTCGCCCTGTTCGGCGGGGGCCTCCTGATCTGGACCGGGGTCCGGGTGCGGCAGCGCCGGCCCGTCGCCCTCGGTGTGAACCCCGTCGCATCGGCGGCGCTCGCGGGCCTTGTCTCGGTGCTCGCGCTGATCATCGGCTTCTGGGGCTTCGGCCGTCTCTGAGAACGGCTCGTGAGCTGCGCGGCCGATATTTGAGGGCCGATCTTCCGGAAAGGCTCGAAAAGGCCGGTGGCCACTCCGGGCGGCAGGAATGGCGGAAGTCGGGTTACCGTTCGAGTGGCCGTTGCGGGCTTTTCCCGTTTGACAACGGGGCGGGATGTACCGTCACACTCCGCAGCGTCACCACCACCCGACCCCGGGCGCTACCGATCCTGGGGAGGCCCAGCGTCGACCGGAGAGAAGAGCGAAGTTGTCCCCGACCAGCGAGACCGCACAGGGCGGCCGCCGACTCGTCATCGTCGAGTCGCCTGCCAAGGCGAAGACGATCAAGAGCTATCTCGGCCCCGGCTACGTAGTCGAGGCGAGCGTCGGGCACATCCGCGACCTTCCCAACGGCGCCGCCGAGGTGCCGGAGAAGTACACGGGTGAGGTCCGCCGTCTCGGCGTGGACGTCGAACACGACTTTGAGCCGATCTATGTGGTCAACGCCGATAAGAAGGCTCAGGTCAAGAAGCTCAAGGACCTGCTGAAGGAATCCGACGAGCTCTTCCTCGCCACCGATGAGGACCGCGAGGGCGAGGCCATCGCCTGGCACCTCCAGGAGGTGCTGAAGCCCAAGGTCCCGGTCAAGCGGATGGTCTTCCACGAGATCACCAAGGCCGCGATCCAGGCCGCCGTCGCCAATCCCCGCGAGCTGAACCAGAAGCTGGTCGACGCCCAGGAGACCCGCCGCATCCTCGACCGCCTCTACGGCTACGAGGTCTCGCCGGTCCTGTGGAAGAAGGTCATGCCGCGCCTGTCGGCCGGCCGTGTCCAGTCCGTCGCCACGCGTCTCGTCGTGGAGCGGGAACGCGAGCGCATCGCCTTTCGTTCTGCCGAGTACTGGGACCTGACGGGTACCTTCGCGACCGGCCGCGCGGGGGACCCCTCGGACCCGTCGACGCTGGTCGCCCGCCTCCAGACCGTCGACGGCAGGCGGGTCGCGCAGGGCCGCGACTTCGACTCCCTGGGACAACTCAAGAGCGCGAACACCCTCCACCTCGACGAGGCCAACGCCCGCGCGCTGGCCGCCGCCCTCGAGCAGACGCAGTTCGCCGTCCGCTCCGTCGAGTCCAAGCCGTACCGGCGCTCGCCGTACGCCCCGTTCCGTACGACGACGCTGCAGCAGGAGGCGAGCCGCAAGCTCGGCTTCGGCGCGAAGGCCACCATGCAGGTCGCGCAGAAGCTGTACGAGAACGGCTACATCACGTATATGCGTACAGACTCGACGACGCTGAGCGACACCGCGATCGCAGCCGCCCGCGCCCAGGTCACGCAGCTGTACGGCGCCGACTACCTGCCCCCGCAGCCCCGCACCTACGCGGGCAAGGTCAAGAACGCGCAGGAGGCGCACGAGGCGATCCGCCCCTCCGGCGACCGCTTCCGCACGCCCGCCGAGACCGGTCTGACCGGCGACCAGTTCAAGCTGTACGAGCTGATCTGGAAGCGGACCGTCGCCTCCCAGATGAAGGACGCGACCGGCAACAGCGTGACCGTCAAGATCGGCGGCACCGCGGCCGACGGCCGGGACGTCGAGTTCAGCGCGTCCGGCAAGACGATCACCTTCCACGGCTTCCTCAAGGCGTACGTCGAAGGCGCCGACGACCCGAACGCCGAGCTCGACGACCGCGAGCGCCGCCTGCCGCAGGTCGGCGAGGGCGACCGGCTGACCGCCGAGCAGATCACGGTCGACGGGCACGCCACCAAGCCCCCGGCCCGCTACACCGAGGCGTCCCTGGTCAAGGAGCTCGAGGAGCGCGAGATCGGCCGGCCGTCGACGTACGCGTCGATCATCGGCACGATCCTCGACCGCGGCTACGTCTTCAAGAAGGGCACGGCACTCGTCCCGTCCTTCCTGTCCTTCGCCGTGGTCAACCTGCTGGAGAAGCACTTCGGGCGCCTCGTCGACTACGACTTCACCGCCAAGATGGAGGACGACCTCGACCGCATCGCCCGCGGCGAGGCACGGTCCGTGCCGTGGCTGAAGCGCTTCTACTTCGGTGAGGGCGACGGCCCGGGCATCGGCGGCGCGGCCGAGGCCGGCAACGGCGACGGGGACCACCTCGGCGGCCTCAAGGAACTGGTGACCGACCTGGGCGCGATCGACGCCCGCGAGGTCTCCTCGTTCCCCGTCGGCAACGGCATCGTGCTGCGCGTCGGCCGCTACGGCCCGTACATCGAGCGCGGCGAGAAGGACACCGACGAGCACCAGCGCGCCGACATCCCCGACGACCTGGCGCCCGACGAGCTGACCGTCGAGCTGGCCGAGGAACTGCTGGCCAAGCCCAGCGGCGACTTCGAGCTGGGCACCGACCCGGCCACCGGCCACACCATCGTCGCCAAGGACGGCCGCTACGGCCCGTACGTCACCGAGGTGCTCCCCGAGGGCACCCCGAAGACCGGCAAGAACGCGGTCAAGCCGCGCACCGCCTCCCTCTTCAAGTCGATGTCGCTCGACACGGTCACGCTCGACGACGCGCTGAAGCTGATGTCGCTGCCGCGCGTCGTCGGCAAGGACGCCGAGGGCCAGGAGATCACCGCGCAGAACGGCCGCTACGGCCCGTATCTGAAGAAGGGCACGGACTCGCGGTCGCTGCAGTCCGAGGAGCAGCTCTTCACGATCACGCTGGACGAGGCGCTGGCGATCTACGCCCAGCCCAAGCAGCGCGGTCGCGCGGCCGCCAAGCCGCCGCTGAAGGAGCTCGGCACCGACCCGGTGAGCGAGAAGCCCGTCGTCGTCAAGGACGGCCGCTTCGGCCCGTATGTGACGGACGGCGAGACGAACGCGACCCTGCGCTCCGGCGACAGCGTCGAGACGATCACCCCGGAGCGCGGCTTCGAGCTGCTCGCCGAGAAGCGGGCCAAGGGTCCCGCGAAGAAGACGGCGAAGAAGAGCGCCGCCAAGAAGACGACCGCCAAGAAGGCCGCCCCGGCCAAGAAGGCGGCCGCCAAGAAGACCGCGGCGAAGAAGACGACGACGGCCAAGAAGACAGCGGCGAAGAAGACCGCCGCGAAGGCCACCGCCGCGAACGGGGCGGGCGCCTCCGACACGCCGGACTCGTCCGACGAGGACTGAGTCCGGGCGACGGCCTGGACGGGAAGAGGGCGCGGGTCGATATCGGTCCGAATCCGGCGCTCCCGGCCCGGCGTTGAGGGCCCGTACCGCGTTTCGGGTTCGCGAAACGAACGCCTCGGCATCAGTTTGGTGTCGGGGCGGGCGTACGTTCGGGCGGGCGCGCCGGGCTGTCGGTGCGTCCCGATAGGCTGAACGCATGACGCGAGCCGAGCAGCCAACGGCCCACCCCGAAGCCCCCGACGACGCGCTGGTCGCGGACTCCCGAGAGCGTGCCATCCGCGCCCTGCTGCGCCGACCGCAGTTGAGGCGGCTGTGGAGCGCGCAGCTCGTCGGCGGTGTCGGCGACTTCCTCGCGCTGCTCGTGCTGGTCCTGTTGGCCCTTCAGGCGGCGATCGCCGAAGGGTCGTTCGGCAGCGGCTACCGCGGCGCGGCGTTCGCAGTGGCGACGGTCTTCGGTGTGCGTCTCCTGGCGACGCTCCTCTTCGGTGCCGTGCTCCTCGGCCCGCTGACCTCGCTGACCGGCCAGGACGGCCCGCTCGACCGGCGCTGGACCATGGTCGGCGCCGACGGGCTGCGTGCCGCCCTGCTGATCGTGGCCCCGCTCTGGATCGACTGGACCCCGGACAACGCGCCGGCACTCCTGCTGGTCACCGTCTTCGTGACGGGCGTCGCCGAGCGGTTCTGGACGGTGGCCCGCGAGAGCGCGGCCCCCGCCCTGCTGCCGCCCCCGCCCCCGGAGGGCGCCACCGTACGGCCGCTGCCGGACCACCTCGACGCGCTGCGCCGACTGTCGCTGCGCACCGCCTTCGTGGCCGTCCCGCTGGCCGCCGCCACCCTGATCGCCGCGTCCCTGCTGAACAACCTGCTCGGCGCCGGGCTCGACTGGTTCGCCCAGCACCAGGCGGCCCTCGGCTCGTACGTCGCCGCCGGGCTGTTCGCCGCCTCGCTGTCCGTCGTCACCTTCCTGGAGCTGCCCGACACGCGCACCCCGCGCGCGCGGTCGCCGCTCGAAGGGCTGCGCCGTCCCAAGACCGGCACCGGCGCCGACAAGGGCCGTACCGGCGCGATGGCCCTGCTCGTGACGGCGTGCGCGGCCGTCGCCGCCGCGGTGGCCGCCGCCGTCGCCGTGGCCGTCCTGCACGCCAAGGACCTGGGCGGCGGTCCCGTCCTGTACGGCCTGATGGTGCTCGCCCTGACCGGCGGCGTGGTCGCCGGCATCCGTACGGCGCCCTCCGTGCTGCCGGCCCTGTCCCGGCGCCGCCTGCTGGCGCTCGCCGTCGCCGTCACCGGCGTCGCCCTGCTCGCCGCGGGCCTGGTCCCGGACGTCACCACCGTGCTGCTGATCCTCGCCCTGGCCGGATACGGCGCGGGCGTCTCCGCCAACACCGGGCACGCGCTGCTCGACCAGGAGGCCGAGGAATTCCGCCGCCCCCGCACCACGGAGCACCTGCACGCGGTCGTACGGCTGTGCGTCGCGCTCGGCGCCGTGCTCGCCCCGCTGGTGGCCGCGCTCATCGGGCCGCACCGGTTGGAGAGCGGCAAGTTCGTCTTCGCGCACGGGGGCGCCGCCTTCACGCTGATGCTGGTCGGCGCGCTGCTGCTGCCCGTCGCCGTGCTGGTCCTGGCCAAGGTCGACGACCGGTCCGGGGTGCCGCTGCGCAAGGACCTGCGGGACGCCGTCCTCGGCGGCGACGACCCCGAGCAGGTCCCGGCCGACGCCGGCTTCTTCATCGCCCTGGAGGGCGGCGACGGCGCCGGGAAGTCCACCCAGGCCGAGGCGCTGGCCGAGTGGATCCGGGGCAAGGGCCACGAGGTCGTCGTCACCCGCGAGCCCGGGGCCACGCCCGTCGGCAAGCGGCTGCGCTCGATCCTGCTGGACGTGTCGAGCGCCGGCCTTTCGCACCGCGCGGAGGCGCTGCTGTACGCGGCGGACCGCGCCGAGCACGTGGACACCGTCGTCCGGCCCGCGCTGGAGCGCGGCGCCGTCGTGATCTCCGACCGGTACGTCGACTCCTCGGTCGCCTACCAGGGCGCGGGCCGCGACCTGTCGCCGACGGAGATCGCCCGTATCAACCGCTGGGCCACCAACGGCCTGGCCCCCCATCTGACCGTCCTGCTGGACGTGGCGCCGGAGACCGCGCGTGAGCGGTTCACCGAGGCGCCGGACCGGCTGGAGTCGGAGCCGGCCGAGTTCCACGCGCGCGTGCGCTCCGGCTTCCTGACGCTGGCAGCCGCCGACCCCGGCCGCTATCTGGTGGTGGACGGCGCCCAGGAGCCCGAGGCCGTCACCACGGTTATCCGGCACCGGCTCGACCAGATGCTCCCGCTCTCCGAGGCCGAGATCCAGGCCCGCGAGGAGGCGCGCCGCAAGGCCGAGGAGGAGGCCCGCCGCAAGGCCGAGGAAGAGGCCGCCCGCAAGGCCGAGGAGGAGCGCCTGGAGCGCGAGCGCCAGGAGCAGCTCGCCCGGCTGCGCGCCGAGGAGGAGGAGCGCAAGCGGCGCGAGCTGGAGGAGGCGCAGCGCCGCGAGGCCGAGCGGCAGGCCGAGGAGGCCCGGCTGCGGGCCGAGGAGGCGCAGCGCCGTGCCGAGGAGGAGCGCAAGCGGCTCCTCGCGGAGGAGAAGGCGCGCGCCGAGGAGGAGGCGCGCCGCAAGGCCGAGGAGGAGCGGCGCCGCAAGCAGGCCGAGGAGGAGGCGCGCATCCGCGCCGAGGCCGAGGCGCGGCGCCTGGAGAAGCAGCGCGCGGCGGAGGAGGCCCTGCTGCGGGCCGAGGAGGCCCGGCGGCTCGCCGAGCAGGCCGCGGCCGCCGCACAGGCCGGCCCCCGGCCGACGGCTCCCGCGAGCCCGCCCGCCCCGGACGACGCGATGACCGTCCCGACGCCCGTGGTGACCCCGGAGCAGGCGGCGGCGGGCAGGGCGGCCGACGAGACGACGGTCCTGCGCCCGGTGCAGGGCGAGAAGCCCGGGCAGGACGAGGAGTCCGCCGTGGAGTCCACCTCGAAGCTGCCCCGGGTGTCGCCGCCGTCCGGTGCCGCCGACGAGACGGCCGTACTGCCTCCGGTCCCGCCGGGTGCCGCGGACGAGACGGCAGTGCTGCCGCCCGTGCCGCCGGGTGCCGCGGACGAGACCGCGGTGCTGCCGCCCGTGCCGCCGGGTGCCGCGGACGAGACCGCGGTGCTGCCGCCGGTGCCGGCGGACGGACCCGGCGACCGTGTCCCGCCGGGGTACTTCCGCGAGGAGGAGCGCACGCGCGAGATGCCCCAGGTCGACGAGACGGGCGCACCGCGCCGCCGGTCCCGCTCCGACTGGGCCGAGGAGACCCCGCTGGACGACTTGCCGTCCCTGGCGGACGAGCTGCTGGGCCCGCACGAGGACGCCTATGACGACGAGGACGGCGGCGGCCGGGGCAGGGGCCGGGGCCGACGGCGCTGACCCCACCGGTCCTGGCCGGCCGGGTTGTCAGTGCCGCCCCGCACAATGGACGCGGTGACCCGACGTGTGACGAAAGGCGGGCGGCGCCCATGACCGTGTGGGACGACCTGGTGGGGCAGGAGCGGATCAGCGAGCAGCTGGACGCCGCCGCCAGGGACGCGGACGCCCTCGTCACGGCCGCGGCCACGGACGCCCCGCCGCCCGAGGCGTCCAAGATGACGCACGCCTGGCTGTTCACCGGCCCGCCCGGCGCGGGCCGGAACCAGGCGGCGCGGGCGTTCGCCGCCGCCCTCCAGTGCGTCAGCCCCGACCGCGCCCTGGGCGGCTCGCCCGGCTGCGGTTTCTGCGACGGCTGCCACACGGCACTGCTGGGCACGCACGCCGACGTGACCACCGTCGCCGCCGTGGGCACCCAGATCCTCGCCGACGACATGCGGGACACCGTCCGCAAGTCCTTCACCTCACCGGCGAACGCCCGCTGGCAGGTCATCCTCGTCGAGGACGCCGAGCGGCTGAACGAGAAGTCGGCCAACGCCGTGCTCAAAGCCGTCGAGGAGCCGGCCCCCCGGACCGTGTGGCTGCTGTGCGCGCCCTCCATCGAGGACGTCCTGCCCACGATCCGCTCCCGCTGCCGCCATCTGAACCTGAGCACCCCCTCGGTCGACGCCGTCGCCGACCTGCTCGTCCGGCGCGAGGGCGTCGAGCCGGAGGTCGCCGCCGCCGCGGCCCGCGCCACGCAGGGGCACGTCGACCGGGCGCGCCGGCTGGCCACGGACCCGGCCGCGCGGCAGCGCCGGGCCGCCGTCCTCAAGCTGCCCCTGCGGCTGGGCGAGATCGGCGCCTGCCTCAAGGCCGCCCAGGAACTGGTGGACGCCGCCGCCGAGGACGCCAAGCAGCTCGCGGAGGAGACCGACGCCAAGGAGACCGACGAGCTGAAGGCGGCGCTGGGCGCGGCCCAGGGCGGCCGGATGCCGCGCGGCACCGCCGGGGTCATGAAGGACCTGGAGGACAAGCAGAAGCGCCGCCGCACCAGGACGCAGCGTGACAGCCTGGACCTCGCGCTGACCGACCTCACGGCGTTCTACCGGGACGTCCTCGCCCTCCAGCTCGGCTCCCGGGTGGCCCTCGCCAACACCGACGTGGAGGACGCCCTGGAGCGCCTGGCCCGGGAGAGCTCCCCTGAGTCCACGCTCCGCCGGATCGAGGCGATCGCCGCCTGCCGGACCGCCCTGGACGGCAATGTGGCGCCGCTGCTGGCGGTGGAGGCGATGACGATGGCACTCA
Organism: Streptomyces sp. NPDC059852; assembly: GCF_042731455.1. Taxonomy (NCBI): domain Bacteria; kingdom Bacillati; phylum Actinomycetota; class Actinomycetes; order Kitasatosporales; family Streptomycetaceae; genus Streptomyces; species Streptomyces sp. NPDC059852. The sequence continues at coordinate 159,806 of NZ_JBHWJK010000010.1, forward strand.
GAGCGGGCTGACACCGGGCGCGTCTCCGACCCTGGGGTGACCCTGCGGGTAACACGTACGAGCGGAGACCCGCACGGAGAGCGTCTGTCCGACTCCATAGAGTTACGCTCGCCAGATGCACATCTGGCGCAGCACCTCAGCCCACCCCGGACCGGCCCCGAGCACGCCGGGCGCCCGCGACCGCCGTCGCCGCTCCCGGCGGGCGGGCACCCTCGGCGCCCTGCTCGGCGTCGCGGCGCTGCTGGTCTCGGCCTGCTCCTCCGGCGGAACCGCGAAGCCGGCCGGGCACCCGGCGGCCGGGGCGGCCCTGGCCGCGCTGCCGCGCTCGACACCGGCGGCGCTCACGCCGTACTACGAGCAGAAGCTGAGCTGGCGGGCGTGCGGCGTGCCCGGGTTCCAGTGCGCCACGCTGAAGGCGCCGCTCGACTACGCCGACCCGGACGCCGGGCAGACCCGGCTCGCCGTGGCCCGCAAGAAGGCGACCGGCCCGGGCGAACGGCTCGGATCCCTCCTGGTCAACCCGGGCGGACCCGGCGGCTCGGCCATCGCCTACCTTCAGCAGTACGCCGGGATCGGCTACCCGGTCGACGTGCGGGCCCACTACGACATGGTGGCCGTCGACCCGCGCGGGGTCGCCCGCAGCGAGCCCGTCGAATGCCTCGACGGACGGCAGATGGACCGGTACACGCAGACCGACTTCACGCCGGACGACGAGAAGGAGGTCGGTGAGCTGGTCGACGCGTACAAGAGGTTCGCGGAGGGCTGCGGGGCGGACGCCCCCGGTCTGCTGCGGCATGTCTCGACCACCGAGGCGGCGCGCGACATGGACCTCCTGCGCGCGGTGCTCGGCGACGAGAAGCTGGCCTACGTGGGGGCGTCGTACGGCACCTTCCTCGGGGCGACGTACGCCGGTCTGTTCCCGGACCGGGTGGGGCGGATGGTCCTGGACGGCGCGATCGACCCGTCCCTGCCCGCGCGGCGGATGAACCTCGACCAGACGGCGGGCTTCGAGACGGCGTTCCGGGCGTTCGCCCGGGACTGTGTCCGGCGTGCGGACTGCCCGCTCGGCGACGAGGCGAAGAACGTGGGCACCAACCTGAAGGCGTTCTTCAAGAAGCTCGACGCGCGGCCGGTCCCCACCGGGGACGCGGACGGCCGCAAGCTCGGCGAGTCCCTGGCCACCACGGGCGTGATCGCGGCGATGTACGACGAGGGCGCCTGGCCGGCCCTGCGGGACGCGCTGAACTCGGCGATGCGGGAGGACGACGGCTCCGGACTGCTCGCCCTGTCCGACAGCTACTACGAGCGGGACGCCGACGGCCGCTACACGAACCTGATGTTCGCCAACGCCGCCGTGAACTGCCTGGACCTGCCGTCCGCCTTCTCCACCCCGGACGAGGTCCGCAAGGCCCTGCCGGCCTTCGAGAAGGCGTCCCCGGTGTTCGGGGAGGGCCTGGCCTGGGCCACCCTGAACTGCGCGTACTGGCCGGTGGCGCCCACCGGGCAGCCGCAGCGCATCGAGGCGCGGGGAGCGGCCCCGATCCTCGTGGTCGGCACGACCCGCGACCCGGCGACCCCGTACCGCTGGTCCCGCGCCCTCTCCCACCAGCTCTCCTCGGCCCGCCTCCTCACCTACGACGGCGACGGGCACACGGCGTACGGGCGGGGCAGCACGTGCATCGACCGCACGATCAACACGTACCTCGTCCGGGGGAAGGCCCCGGCTAAGGACAAGCGCTGCTGACGCCCCGCGCCCGGCCTCGCGCCCGCCTCGCGGCCGGGGCCGGGCCGGGCCCCGAGGGCTGGTTCGGAGCACCACAGAAACTGTGTAGACTTACCGACGTTGCCGATCGCACCATAGTGCGGGCAGCGCGCCGCCTTAGCTCAGATGGCCAGAGCAACGCACTCGTAATGCGTAGGTCTCGGGTTCGAATCCCGAAGGCGGCTCCATCCGAAGCCCAGCTCAGATCTTCCTGAGCTGGGCTTTTCGCGTCAGCGGATGCGGCGACGGCGTAGCGAGCGGGCCGCGCGGGTGTCGGCGGTCTCAGTTCTGACGGTTACCGCCAAAAACCCGCCCCGCCCTTTGGCGGTCCTCTGCCCTGTGGCGGCGCGTCGGCCGTCGCTAGCGTCCCCGTATGAGGCGACGTACACGGATCGGCGCGCGGCGTATACGGGACTTACAGCGGGTGCGGGACAAGGTGCTCAGCCGGCGGGAGAGTCGCCGGTCCGTGGGCTGGGGGAGACGGCTGGGGCGGCGGGCGGAGCGTGCCCGGCCCTGGCTGCAGTTCCTCGCCGACCTGGCCGCCCTGCTCGCCAAGGCCGTGCGGTAGCACAGGGTGGGTCCGGTCCTCGGCCCTCGGCCTGTCAAGTTCCGGTGCCTGCACGAGCGTTGACCCGGCTCTCGGCCACCAGCAGAATGAGCGCGCGTTCTGAGAGCGCTCTCAAACAATTGCCGCCCGCTCCGGCCGAGGGAGATCCATGACCGACTTCAGCGACAGACAGCGCCCGGGGCTCAGCCGCCGCGGCCTGCTCGGGGCCGGCATCGGCGCCGCCGTGCTCACCGCGGCCGGCGTGGGCACCGCACAAGCGGGTGGCCCCTCCGGCGGGAGCGTGGCCGGGTCGGCCGGGCGGCGGGCCGTGGCCTTCCTCGGCGCAGCGATGGACGCCTACCCCGAGCACGGGCGCATCCGGCTCGCCCAGAGCTACACCGACCAGGCGGGCCTCTTCAGCACCGCCTTCACGTACGACAACGGGCTCGCGATCCTCGCCCTGCTCGCCGCCCGTACGCCGGACGCGCACGCCCGCGCGGTCGCGCTCGGGGACGCGCTGCTGTACGCGCAGGCGCACGACCCCGAGCATGACGACGGGCGGCTGCGGCAGGCGTACAACGTGGGGCCGTACACCTTCTACGACGGCTCGCTCCAGCCCGACGGGTTCGTGCGGGCGGACGGCACGGCCAACGTGGGGACGCAGTTCGGGTTCACGGGGACGGCCGTCGGCGACATGGCCTGGGCCGGGATCGCGCTGGCCGCGCTGGCCGGGCGGACCGGGAAGCGCCGCTTCCGTGACGGTGCCGTGCGGATCGGGGAGTGGATCGAGCGCAACGGGCGTACGGACGACGAACCCCTCGGCGGCTACAAGTTCGGTGTCGACGGGGCCGGGGCGAAGCTGCCGTTCTCCTCCACCGAGCACAACACCGACCTCGTCGGCCTCTTCGGGCGGCTCGCCCGGCTGACGGGGGACCGCGTCTGGCGGGAGCGGCGGGCGCACGCCCGGGCCTTCGTGGAGCGGATGTGGGAGGCGGACGGAGGCTTCTTCTACACCGGCACCAACGACGGGGTGACCGTCAACCGCTCGCCGATCCCCGAGGACACCCAGACCTGGACCTACCTCGCCCTCGACGCGCGGTCCCGGGCCCGCTCCCTGGACTGGGCCGCGCGCCACCTCGCCGTCCTCGACCACGCGGGCCGGCCCAACAGCACGGTCCCGGCGGGGCAGTCGTACGAGGGCGTCACCTTCAGCTCGGCCAGTCTCCTCGCCGACGAGAGCGCCCCGATCGCCGACGGGCAGCCCAGGCCCGACCGCAACGGCGTGTGGTTCGAGGGGACCGCCCACCTCGCGCTCTGCCTGCGCGACCGGCACGGCCGGGGTGACGAGGCCGGGGCGCGGCGGCTGCTCGACTCGATCGAGCGGGCCCAGGACCGGCTCGGCGACGGCCAGACGGTCGGCGGGCGGGCCCTGCCCGCGCGGGCCGGAGTGGTGTCGGCCAGCAGCCCGATCGACACCGGGTTCGGGTTCGGGTACTACCCGTACCGGCACGTGGGGGCGACGGCCTGGTACGTGATGGCGGCCGAGCGCTTCAATCCGCTGCGGGCCTGAGGCCGGCGGGCGGGGGGCGAACGCGGGACGGCATCCCGGTGAACCACTAGCATCACGCCGGTGAGGGCGGGAGCCGGACGAGACGGACGAGGGACGGGCATGACGGAACCGAGGATCGCCGTGGCCGTGGTGACCATGGGCAACCGGCCCGCGGAGGTCGACGCGCTGCTGGAGTCCGTGGCCAAGCAGGACCTCGCCCCCCACCGCATCGTGGTCGTCGGCAACGGCTGCCCGCTGCCCGAGTTCGCCGAACGCCTGTCCCTGCCCGGTGAGTTCACCGGGATCGAGCTCGACGAGAACCTCGGCTGCCCCGGCGGACGCAACGCCGCCCTGGAGCGGCTGCGCGCGTTCGGGGACGTCGACGTCGTGGTCGAGCTGGACGACGACGGACTGCTCGTCGACGCCGACGTGCTGCGCCGGGTACGGGACCTGTACGCCGCCGACGACCGTCTCGGCATCGTCGGGTTCCGTATCGCCGACGAGAACGGCGAGACCCAGCAGCGGCACGTGCCGAGGGTCGGCAAGTCCGATCCGATGCGCGGCGGTTACGTCACCGGCTTCCTCGGCGGCGGGCACGCGCTGAGCATGGCGATGCTGGCGCAGACCGGGGACTGGCCCGCCCGCTTCTTCTTCGCGCACGAGGAGACCGATCTGGCGTGGCGGGCGGTGGACGCCGGCTGGCGCATCCTCTACGCGCCCGAACTCCTCCTCCAGCACCCGAAGACCTCACCCGCGCGGCACGCCATCTACTACCGCGTGAACGCCCGCAACCGGGTCTGGCTGACCCGCCGCCGGCTGCCGCTTCCGCTGATCCCGGTCCATCTGGGGATCTGGGTGCTGCTCACGCTCGCCCGCACCCGGTCGGCGGCCGGTCTGCGGGCCTGGTTCGGCGGTTTTCTGGAAGGCGTCAGGGAATCCGCGGGCGAGCGACGGCCCATGCGCTGGCGCACGGTGGTACGGCTGACCCGGCTGGGCCGGCCGCCCGTCCTCTGAGGACGCGGAGCAGAGGGCTTCCACGCCCTCACTTCGCGTCCGCGTAGCACTCCACCACCGCCGTGGTGAACGGGAACCGCACCGGCGTGTCCCCGAACGTCAGCCGTCCGGCGAGCGCGGACGCCTCGCGGATCGCGGCCACGACGGCCGCGGCCTCCTCCTCGGGGCAGTGCACGATCACCTCGTCGTGCTGGAAGAAGACCAGCTCCGCCGCCATGTCCGCGCAGGACCGGCGCAGCGCGGCGAGCAGCAGCAGGGCCCAGTCGGCGGCGCTGCCCTGGACGACGAAGTTACGGGCGAAGCGGCCGCGGGCGCGGGCGTTGGTGGAGGCGTAGCCGGGCACCCAGTCCTGGGGCGACCCGTCGGCCGGTCCGTCGGGCCCCGAGGGGGTGTCGGGGACGGGGATGCCCGCCTCCTCGGCGGCGTCGTCCGAGGCCCCGGCGGCCGGGGGCGAGGTCCGTCCCAGCCAGGTCCGCACGAGCCGCCCCTCCTCGCCGGCCCGCGCCGCGTCGTCGACGTACGCGACCGCCCGGGGGAAGCGGCGGCGCAGCGCGGCGAGGTTCTTCAGTCCGTCGCCGGACGTCTGGCCGTAGACGGCGCCGAGCACGGCGAGCTTGGCCTGGGCGCGGTCGCCGGAGAAGGCGCGGTCGGAGACGGCCTGGTAGAGGTCGGTCTCCCGGGAGGCGACCTCCATCAGTCCGGGGTCCCGGGAGATCGCGGCGAGCACGCGGGGCTCCATCTGGTCGGCGTCGGCGACGACGAGCCGCCAGCCCGGGTCGGCGACGACCGCGCGCCGGATCACCTTGGGGATCTGCAGGGCGCCCCCGCCGTTGGTCACCCAGCGCCCGGTGACGGTGCCGCCCGCGAGGAACTCGGGCCGGAACCGCCCCTCGCGCACCCAGTCCTGCAGCCAGGACCAGCCGTGCGCGACCCAGATCCGGTACAGCTTCTTGTACTCGATGAGGGGCTTCACCGCCGGATGGTCGACGGACTGGATCTCCCAGCGCCGGGTCGACCGGACCTTGACGCCGGCCTGGGCGAACGCCTTGATCACGTCGGCGGGCAGATCGGGCCGCACCCGGCGCCCGAACGCGGCCGACACCTCGTCCGCCAGCTCGGCCAGCCGGCGCGGCTCCCCGCCGCCCGCGTACCGCTCGCCGAGCAGGTCGGTCAGCACCTGGCGGTGCACGTCGGCGCTCCACGGCAGCCCGGCGCGGTTCATCTCGGCGGCGACGAGCATGCCCGCGGACTCGGCGGCCGTCAGCAGCCGCATACGGTCGGGGTGGGCGGTCCGGTCGTGCCGTCGCTGCTGGTCGGCGTACACCTCGGCCAGGTCGGCGAGCGGCACGGGGGCCGTCTGCGGGTCGAACAGGGAGGACTGGGCGCCCGGGTGGGCGGCGCGCTGCGGCGGGTCGGGCGGCACGGGGCCGCCACGCAGCCGGGCGAGGGCGGCGGCGGCCGACCGGGGCGCGCCGTGCCGCCCCTCGTGGCCGAGGAGGAGGGTCTCGGCGTCCTCGATGTCGTAGCACCGCTCCACGCGGACGCCCGCCGCGAGCAGGCGCGGATAGACCTCGGCGGTGGACCGCCACACCCAGCGGACGACCCCGGGACGGGAGCGCACCGCCTCCGCGAGGCCGGGTGCGCGCAGCGGCGGTGCGGCGAGCAGCCCGTCCGGGCCGAGGGGGGCGAGTTCCGCGCCGCCGTCCTCGGCCGGGGCGAGCGCCCACCGGTCGGTCATGCCGCGAGTGTGGCACCCGGGTCTGACATCGGCTTCAGTCCTGGGCCGTGCCGTCCTCGCCGGCCGCGTCCCGGGCGGTCTGTTCACCGCCGCGCAGGTACTGCGAGAGCGCTGCGGCGATGAACGCCTCGGCGTCCTGCTTGGTGATGCCGAGGCCGGACAGGACGCCGGAGCCGTTCTCGAACTCCAGCAGGGCCAGCAGGATGTGCTCGGTGCCGATGTAGTTGTGGCCGAGGCGCAGGGCCTCGCGGAAGGTGAGCTCCAGGACCTTCTTGGCGTCGGAGCCGTAGGGGATGAGCTCGGGGACCTCGTCGGCGGCGGGCGGCAGGGCGGCGGTGGCGGCCTGGCGCACGGTGTCCAGGAGGACGCCCCGGTCCAGGATGGCCTTCGCGGCGATGCCGTCCGGCTCGGCCAGCAGGCCGAGGACCAGGTGCTCGGGGCGCCCCTCGGGGTTGCGGGCCGCGATGGCCTCGTTGTGGGCGGCCATCACCACGTTGCGGGCGCGCGGGGTGTAGCGGCCGAAGCCCTGCTGGGGGTCGAGGTCGTTGCCCTCCTTGGGCACGAACCGCTTCTGAGCGGCCTGCCGGGTGACGCCCATGCTGCGGCCGATGTCGGTCCAGGAGGCACCGGAGCGCCGCGCCTGGTCCACGAAGTGGCCGATCAGGTGGTCGGCCACCTCGCCGAGGTGGTCGGCGGCGATCACGGCGTCCTGGAGCTGGTCCAGGGGCTCCTCGTGGACCTTCTTGATGGCCGCGATGAGTTCGTCGAGACGGACGGATGACGTGATGCTGGGGTTCGTCGACATGTGTCAACCGTAGGTTGACAGTCCAGCAGTGTCAACCCGTAGTTGACAGCGGTGTGCCGTGAACAGACTTACGATCGCCTGGTGAGCACGCCCAGTACCGTCGACCGCGCCTTCGAGACCGCCCTCTACGACACCGGGCACGCGACGCTCGACACAGGCGCCTCGCTGCTCGCCGCCGACCCCGCGTCCGACGCCGAACTGGCCCGGCGTGGCGAGGAGTTCGTGGCGGCCGCCTGGCGACGCGGCTGGCAGCCCGCCGACGTCGTGCGGCTGGTGCGGCGGGACCTGGACGACGTGCACGTACGCCTGCTGGCGGCGCTGGTGCGGGCGCAGGCGCCCCGGGACCGGGTGCGGGGACCCCGCTGGCGGGCCCAGCTCGACGCCCTGCCCGGGGAGGCGCCGGCCCGTACCGACCGCTTCTCGCACGCCACCGCCGTCCTGGAGCTGTACCGCCTGCTGCTGCGCCTGCCCGCGCTGGAGCCCCTGGAGGAGACGGCCGCCCCGTCCGGCGGGGCCGCCCGCCCGGAGTCCCGCATGCTCACCCGGGTCCGCGCGCTGCTCGCGAAGGCCGAGGCGACCGGGTTCCCGCAGGAGGCCGAGGCGCTGACCGCCAAGGCGCAGGAGCTGATGGCGCGGCACAGCATCGACGAGGCACTGGTCGCCTCCCGCGCGCCGGCCGGCGCCGCCGACGCGCCCGGCGCCTGCCGGATCGGCGTGGAGCCGCCGTACGAGCAGGCCAAGGCCGTGCTGCTGGACGCGGTGGCGCGGGCCAACCACTGCCGGGCCGTGTGGAACGAGCCGTTCGGCTTCTCCACCGTCGTCGGGTTCGAGGCGGACCTGGAGGTGGTGGAGCTGCTGTACACCTCGCTGCTCGTGCAGGCCCAGACCGCGATGACCAAGGCGGAGGCGGCCCAGCGGGCGGGCGGCCGCAAGCGAACCAAGACGTTCCGGCAGTCGTTCCTGGCGGCCTACGCCCATCGGGTGAGCGCCCGTCTCACCGCCGCCGCGCGGACACAGGTGACCGACGACCTGCTGCCCGTCCTGGCGTCCCGCGAGGTGGCGGTCACCGGCCGGCTGGACCGGATGTTCCCGCAGACCACGACGACCCGGCTGCGCGGGGTGAGCGACGACGCCGGCTGGACGGAGGGGTCGGACGCGGCCGACCGGGCCCGGGTGGACCCGCGCCGGCCGCTGACCTGAGCGTCGTCAGTCGGTCGACTGCTGGAAGCCGGTCACCGAGGCGTCCGGCGTGCGCCCGTCGCCCTTCAGGGCCACGGCGCCGTACGCCCACTTGAAGCTCTCGGCCTTGGCGGCACCGGGCAGCCGCACCGTCGCCGACCGTGCCGCGAGGGAGGTGTCGCCGCCGTCCTCGCCGCGGACGTAGGTGAGTGTGAAGGCCAGCGAGGCGCCCTTGGCGAAGGTGGCCTTCCCGGCCGCGGCGGCGTCCGCGGCCGGGACCGCCGCGGTCGTGTCCCCGGCGACCAGGTCCACGCCGGGCAGGCCCTCCACGGTGCACGGGGCGTCCCCGCGGTTGGTGACGGTCACCGGGACGTTGCCGGTGTCCCCGGCGGCGGGCGCGGCGTTGGCGGGCCCGAAGCGCACGGTGAGATCGGCGACGCAGCCGGCACCGGCCGCCTTGTTCTGGGTGTTCTTGTCGTCCCCGGCGCTGTCGCAGGAGGTCAGGAGGAGCGCCGCGGCGAGGGCGGCGACGGTGGCGGTGACGGAGATGGTGCGCATGGAGTCCTCGGGGAGTCGCGTCGGTGAGCCGGTCACCGATCGGACATCACGATCCCAGACCGGCCGTGGGCAGGCCCGTGGGCAGTTTGCCACCCTCCGCCTTGGTGTACGTCTCCACGCCGAGGGTGCCCTCCCAGGTCACCTTCAACTCGCTCTTGCCGACGGAGTCGACGGTCCCGGCCGCCCGGTCCTTGCTGCCGTCCGTGCACTGCAGCCGGATGGTCCGCTTGCCGCCCTGCTCGCCGGCCGTTCCGCTGCACACGGAGCCGCCGGTCGCGAAGAGCCCGGCCTTGTCGCCGGTGACCACCAGGGCGACGGCCTTGCCGTCGGTGGTCGCCAGCCAGCTGCCCTCCAGCTCGCCGGCGGACGACGCGGAACCGCCTCCCGAGCCGCCGCCCGTGCCACCACTGCCGGTGTCGGTGCTGGTCGGGGCGGTGCTGGGAGCGGAGTCGCCGTCCGAGTCGCCGCCTCCGCTGCACGCGGTGAGCGCGAGCACGCCCACCAGAGAGGCGGCCACGGCCGCGCTCCTCGTCCACCGGCCCGGCGTGGTGCGCGTACGCGGGAAAGTCGCCGAGGTCACAGAGAGCCCCCAAGCTGTAGCGGTCGGCATGGCCGGATCGGCCGGGCGTGGCCGAAACGTCCGCAGCAAGTTACCAGGGAGTCGGTTCACGGTCGCCGGAAAGGCGGCGGGAAGGAAGGGACTTCTGTGCGGGCTGCCGGGCCCGCGGAGCCGGCGACGCGTAGGAAATCTCCTACGCTTGACGTGTAGGTAATCGCCTACGTATTCTCGTGCCATGACCATCACGCACGCCTCATTCGTCACGCTCCCCGTCACCGACCAGGACCGTGCCCTGCGCTTCTACACCGATGTCCTCGGCTTCCGGGTCGCCGCCGATCTCGCCACCCCCCAGGGCCGATGGCTCCAGGTCGCGCCCGAGGGCGCGCAGACGGTCTTCACGCTCTCCGGTCCGGGGATGGGCGGCTTCGAGCCCGGCACGGTGCGGGGGATCATGTTGGTCACCACCGACGTCGACGCGGACTGCGCGCGGCTCGCGGAGGCCGGAGTCGCCGTACAGGGTCCGGACGACATGCCCTGGGGGCGCATGGCAGGCTTCCAGGACCCCGACGGCAACGGCCTGATGCTGCTGACGGAGGCCGCTCACTGACCGGAGAGGGACGGGCATGACCACGACCGGGGTCCAGGAGACGCCGCAGGACCGCGTCTTCGCCGCGCTGGCCAACGGCACCCGCCGCGAGGTGCTGCGACTGCTCCGCGACGGCGGGCCCCAGGCGGTCCAGGACCTGGCCGCCCACTTCGCCATGCGCCGGCCCAGTCTGTCGGAGCATCTGCGGGTGCTCCGCGAGGCCGGGCTGGTCTCCGAGCAGCGGTCCGGCCGGCAGCGCATCTACCGGCTGGAGGCGGCTCCGCTCGCCGATGTGCAGGACTGGCTCCATCCGTACGAGCGGTTCTGGCGCGAGCGTCTGAAGGACCTCGGCGATCTGCTCGACCGCATGCCCGACGATGACCCGACATGAGCACAGACCCGGGCCGCGGCCCCGATCCGGTCCCCGAGCCCCCCGAGGACGACCTCACCGTCATCCGGGTGGATCAGTACTTCCCGCATCCGCCCGCCAAGGTCTGGCGCGCCCTGACCGAGCCCGAGCTGCTCGTGCAGTGGCAGATGCAGGGGGCCGAGGCGTTCCGGCTGGAGGTCGGGCACCGGTACACGATGACGTCCGTGCCGCGGCCGAACACCGACTTCTCCGGCACGGTCGAGGCGGAGGTCCTCGCCTACGCCCCCGAACGGATGCTGAGCGTCCGCTGGCGTGACGCCTCGTCGTCCAACTCCGCTGTCTGGACGGTTACTTGGAGTTTGGAACAAGAAGGGCGAGGAACACGTCTTTTTCTAGTGCACGAGGGGTTCGATCCGGACGACCCCGTTCAGCTCATGGCGCGGAAGATCATGGGCGGGGGCTGGCGCACTCAAGTGATGCGATCCCTGGGGCATGCGCTGGAACGCATGGACCACCCGCGTACGTCCCAGGAGTAACTGCGGGAACACCCCCCGTGCACGTGCATCTGCTCATGCAGGTGCACGTGAACAGAGGCTATGATCCGAAAGCAGTTGTCCGGCACACGCACCACTGCATCACCTCATGCCTCATGGCGAAGAGCCACCGCACCATCGGGGAGCGACCTGTGGACCACGACGTGTACAACGGCATGGCGGCCACGGAGCTGGACGGGGTGGCCTGGCAGAAGAGCAGGCACAGCAACTCCCAGGGCTCCTGCGTGGAGTTCGCGCGGCTGCCCGGCGGCGATGTCGCCGTGCGCAACTCGCGCTTCCCCGACGGCCCGGCCCTCGTCTACACCCGGGCCGAGATCGAGGCGATGCTCCTCGGGGTCAAGGACGGCGAGTTCGACCACCTGGTCGCGGGCTGACGCCTCCCGGCTTCCCGGATACGGAGGGCGCCGCCGCCCCGGCCGTGATGACGCGCGTAGACCCTGCGCATCACGGCACCCGGCCCCTCTTCAGTCCGCGGGGCCGGTACAGGCGCCGGGCTGGAGGCGGAACAGCGCCCACACCACCTTGCCGCTGAGGGTGCCGGCCATCGGGTGCCAGCCCCAGCTGTCGCTGAAGGACTCCACGAGGAACAGCCCCCGGCCGGACTCCGCCGAGAAGTCCTCGGAGTCGCGCGCGACCGGGCTGTCGTGACTGGGGTCGCGCACCGCGCACACCAGCCGCTCGGTCCACCGCATCAGATGCAGCCGCACCGGCGGGGGCTGGTCGGAGACACGGGGGGCGTTCGACGGCAGGGCGTGCCGCAGGGCGTTCGTCACCAGTTCGGAGACCACGAGGCAGACGTCGTCGAAACGGTCGCCCAGCTCCCACTGGTCCAGGGTGCGGCGCGTGAAGCCGCGGGCTTCCCGGACGGCCTCGTACCGGGCCGGCAGGGCGCAGGAGGCGGCGTTGGAGACGGCTGCGGGGTCCAGTGGCGGAAGGCCCTGCCGTAACGGCTCGAGCATGGTCGATCCATTCGTCCCCATGCGAGGCACTCCCGGGAGTTCGCGGTCGTGGCGATGCAGCGGTTGCGCGGGACCATGGTTTCGGAAGCCAAGAGCAGATGCAAGGGCAGATGCACGTGCACGTGACCGAATTGGACGCTCCCGTACCGCTTGTTGGCCATTTTTTCCGCCAACCTCACCCCCTCTTCTTGTCTTCCGCTGACTGCTTCACGAGTGGAATCCTTGGTTTCTCTCCGTCTCTGTAATCGGGCGAGTACTGCTCGAAGTGATTTAGTGGCAGACTGCGGGCCGGGAAGACGGTTGGGGAGGCTGGCGAACGTGAGCGCGGGAGAGCCCGGATCGGTGGTGCGGCGCATGCTGCTCGGCTCGCAACTGAGGCGACTGCGGGAAGCGCGCGGAATCACCCGTGAGGCCGCCGGATACTCGATCCGCGCGTCCGAGTCGAAGATCAGCCGGATGGAGCTGGGCCGGGTGAGCTTCAAGACGCGTGACGTGGAAGACCTGTTGACGCTGTACGGCATCACCGACGAGCAGGAGCGCGCCTCCCTGCTCTCCCTGGCCCGCGAGGCCAATGTCGCCGGCTGGTGGCACAGCTACTCGGACGTCCTGCCCAGCTGGTTCCCCACCTATGTCGGCCTGGAGGGCGCGGCCAGCTCGATCCGCGCCTACGAGGTGCAGTTCGTCCACGGCCTGCTGCAGACCGAGGCGTACGCGCACGCGGTCGTCAAGCGCGGTATGAAGGGCGCGAGCGCGTCCGACGTCGACAAGCGCGTCGCGCTGCGCCTGGAGCGCCAGAAGTACCTCGTCGCGGAGAACGCCCCCGAGTTCCACATCGTCCTCGACGAGGCCGCCCTGCGCCGGCCGTACGGCGACCGCGAGGTGATGCGCGGCCAGCTGCAGCACCTCATCGAGATCTCCGAGCGGCCCAATGTGCGCCTGCAGATCATGCCGTTCGGGTTCGGCGGGCACTCCGGCGAGTCCGGCGCCTTCACCATCCTCAGCTTCCCCGAGTCCGACCTCTCGGACGTCGTCTACCTGGAGCAGCTCACGAGCGCGCTCTACCTCGACAAGCGCGAGGACGTCGCCCAGTACGAGCTCGCCCTCAAGGAGCTCCAGCAGGACAGTCCGGGCCCGGACGAGAGCCGGGATCTTCTCCGGGGACTCCTTCAACTCTCTTGAAACACACGTACGATGACGTGTGATCAGACCGTGAGGACGATCACGATGGCGACCGGGCCGATCGGATGTCTGCAAGGGATTGAGGGATCACATGTCGTCCTATTTCACCGACCTCGCTCAGCAGTACATCGACGGTGAGTGGCGCCCGGGCACAGGCTCCTGGGACATCATCGACTTCAACCCGTACGACGGCGAGAAGCTGGCGTCGATCACGATAGCCACGGTCGACGAGGTGGACGAGGCGTACCGGGCGGCGGCCCGCGCCCAGGAGCAGTGGGCCGCGACCAACCCCTACGCCCGCCGCGCGGTCTTCGAGAAGGCGCTGCGCGTGGTCGAGGAGCGCGAGCAGGAGATCGGTGAGGTGATCGTCGCCGAGCTCGGCGGCACCCGGCTGAAGGCCGCGTTCGAACTGCACCTGGCCAAGGAGTTCCTGCGCGAGGCGGTGCATCTGGCGCTGCGCCCCGAGGGCCGGATCATCCCGTCGCCGGTGGACGGCAAGGAGAACCGCGTCTACCGGGTGCCGGTCGGTGTCGTCGGGGTCATCAGCCCGTTCAACTTCCCCCTGCTGCTCTCCCTCAAGTCGGTCGCCCCGGCCCTCGCGCTCGGCAACGGCGTGGTCCTCAAGCCGCACCAGAACACCCCGATCGTCGGCGGCTCCCTGGTCGCGAAGATCTTCGAGGAGGCGGGGCTTCCGGCCGGTCTGCTCAACGTCGTCATCACCGACATCGCCGAGATCGGCGACGCCTTCATCGAGCACCCGATCCCCAAGGTCATCTCCTTCACCGGCTCGGACAAGGTCGGCCGGCACGTCGCCACCGTCTGCGCCTCGCACTTCAAGCGCTCCGTGCTCGAACTCGGCGGCAACAGCGCGCTGGTGGTCCTGGACGACGCCGACCTCGACTACGCAGTCGACGCAGCCGTCTTCAGCCGGTTCGTGCACCAGGGCCAGGTCTGCATGGCGGCGAACCGCGTCCTCGTGGACCGTACGGTCGCCGACGCGTTCACCGAGAAGTTCGTCGCCAAGGTGAAGTCGCTCAAGGTGGGCGACCCGAGCGACCCCGAGACCGTCATCGGCCCGGTCATCAACTCCTCGCAGGCCGAGGCGCTCACCGGCACGGTCGCGCAGGCCCTCGCCGAGGGCGCGACGGCCCTCGTGCACGGCACGGCCACGGACAACCTGGTCGAGCCGTCCGTCCTGACCGGCCTCCCGGAGGACTCCGCGCTGCTGCGGCAGGAGGTCTTCGGCCCGGTCGTCTTCCTCGTGCCGTTCGACGGCGAGGAGGAGGCCGTCCGCCTGGTCAACGACACCCCGTACGGCCTGAGCGGCGCCGTGCACACGGCCGACGTCGAGCGCGGTGTCGCCTTCGCCAAGCGGATCGACTCCGGCATGTTCCACGTGAACGACGGCACCGTCCACGACGAGCCGATCGTCCCCTTCGGCGGCGAGAAGCACTCCGGTGTCGGCCGGCTGAACGGCGAGACGATGCTGGACGCCTTCACCACCATGAAGTGGATCTCCGTGCAGCACGGCCGCAGCGGGTTCCCGTTCTAACCTGGACGGCATGTCAGCCATCCGCCTCCTCGTCCTGGGCGCGGTCCGCATGCACGGCCGCGCCCACGGCTACCAGGTCCGCAACGACCTGGAGTACTGGGGCGCGCACGAGTGGTCCCACGCCAAACCGGGCTCGATCTACCACGCGCTGAAGCAGATGGCGAAGCAGGGACTTCTGTACGCGCACGAGATCGCCCCGTCCACGGCGGGCGGTCCGCCGCGCACCGAGTACGAGGTGACCGGCGAGGGCACCGAGGAGTACTTCCGGCTGCTGCGCGAGGCGCTGGTCACCTACGACCAGCGCGGCGACATGAAGACGGCCGCGGTGGGCTTCCTGGTCGACCTGCCGCGCGCGGAGGCCCTGGAGCTGCTGCGCGAGCGCGTCCGGCGGATCGAGGAGTGGCGGACGGACGTCCTCAAGCACTACGTGCCCGAGGACGGGCCCGAACAGCTCGGCCACATCGGCGAGATCATGAACATGTGGGTCCACACCGCCGACTCCGAGAGCGAGTGGACCCGCGGCCTCATCGCCCGTGTCGAGGGCGGCGCCTACACCTTCGCGGACGAGGGCGAGCCGTTCGTCGGCCTCCTGGCCGACGGTCGGCCCGACTAGTGGTGGAACCCGGTGGCCGCGCCCTTGTCGTGCGTCAACGGGTGCGGCTGCCGGCGCAGGTCCTCCAGGGAGCGGCGCAGGTCGTCCACGAACAGGTCCGCGAGGTCCTCCGAGAAGCCGTTGCGGCACACCACCCGCAGCACGGACAGGTCCTCGCGGTTCGGCGGGAACGTGTACGCCGGCACCAGCCAGCCCGCCTCCCGCAGCCGCCGGGACGCGTCGAACACGTCGAACCGGGTCACGTCCGGGGCCGTCGTGAACGCGAACACCGGCAACTCGTCGCCCCGCGTCAGCAGCCGGAAGTCACCCAGCTCCTCCACGGCCTTCGCGACCCGGCCCGCCACGTCCCGCGCCGCCTGCTGCACCGCCCGGTACCCGTCCCGGCCCAGCCGCAGCAACGAGTAGTACTGCGCCACCACCTGCGCGCCCGGCCGCGAGAAGTTGAGCGCGAACGTCGGCATGTCGCCGCCCAGGTAGTTCACCCGGAACACCAGCTCCTCGGGCAGCGCCTCCTTGTCCCGCCACAGCGCCCAGCCGACGCCCGGGTACACCAGCCCGTACTTGTGCCCCGAGGTGTTGATCGAGGCGACCCTCGGCAGCCGGAAGTCCCACACCAGGTCCTCGTCGAGGAAGGGCGCCACCATGGCGCCGGACGCGCCGTCCACGTGCACCGGGACGTCCAGGCCCGTGCGCTCCTGCAGAGCGTCCAGCGCGGCGCACAGGTCCGCGATCGGCTCGTAGGACCCGTCGAAGGTGGAGCCGAGGATGCCGACGACCCCGATGGTGTTCTCGTCGCACAGCTCGGCCGCCGCCTGCGGATCGAGGTGGAAGCGCTCGCCCTCCATCGGGACGAGCCGGGCCTCGACCTCCCAGAAGTTGCAGAACTTCTCCCAGCACACCTGGACGTTGACGCCCATGATCAGGTTGGGCCGGGCCTGTGGGGACGGGTACCGGTCGGCGTTGCGGCCCGCCCAGCGCCGCTTCAGCGCCAGGCCCGCGAGCATGCACGCCTCGCTGGAACCCGTGGTCGAACAGCCCACGGCCGCCGACGGATCGGGCGCGTTCCACAGATCGGCGAGCATCGACACACAGCGCCGCTCCAGCTCGGCGGTGCGCGGGTACTCGTCCTTGTCGATCATGTTCTTGTCCCGGCACTCCGCCATCAGCACCGCCGCCTCCGGCTCCATCCAGGTGGTGACGAAGGTGGCGAGGTTCAGCCGCGAGTTGCCGTCCAGCATCAGCTCGTCGTGCACCAGCTGGTACGCCGTCGACGGCGCCATGGGGGAGTCCGGGAGGCGATGGGTGGGCGGGGCCTCGGTCATGCCGGCGGCCGGGTTCGTCTCCCCGTAGAACGGGTTGACGGACAGCCTGCGTCCGCCGCCGCGTGGGTCCGGTGATGCGCTGTTCCCGCGGTGCAGTGCCATGAATCGACGGTATGCCCACACTTGAGGGCTTGCACCTCACGCGGCGTGAGGGCGCACCGTGGAGCTCGTACCGAGAAGGGAGCGGAAGTGGGCTACTCCGTGGGACAGGTCGCCGGGTTCGCCGGGGTGACGGTGCGCACGCTGCACCACTACGACGACATCGGCCTGCTCGTACCCAGCGAGCGCAGCCACGCGGGCCACCGGCGCTACAGCGACGCCGACCTCGACCGGCTGCAGCAGATCCTGTTCTACCGCGAGCTCGGCTTCCCCCTCGACGAGGTCGCCGCCCTGCTCGACGACCCGGACGCGGACCCGCGCGCACACCTGCGCCGCCAGCACGAGCTGCTGACCGCCCGGATCGAGAAGCTGCGGAAGATGGCGGCGGCCGTGGAACACGCCATGGAGGCACGCACGATGGGAATCAACCTGACGCCCGAGGAGAGGTTCGAGGTGTTCGGGGACAAGGACCCCGAGCAGTACGCCGCGGAGGCGGAGGAACGCTGGGGCGGCACCGGGGCGTACGCCGAGTCGCAGCGCCGCGCGGCGAGCTACACCAAGGAGGACTGGAAGCGCGTCCAGGCCGAGGTCGACGACTGGCAGGAGCGCTACACCACCCTGATGGCCGCCGGAGGGCAGCCGTCCGGCGAGGCGGCCATGGACCTGGCCGAGGAGCACCGCCGGCACATCGGCAAGTGGTACTTCGAGGTGCCGTACGAGATGCACAAGTGCTTCGCCGAGATGTACGTCTCCGACGAGCGCTTCAAGGCGTACTACGACTCCATGCGGCCCGGTCTCGCCGAGCACCTCAAGGAGGCGATCCTCGCCAACGCGGACCGCCACGCCGCCTGAGGGTCCTGGCCCCCTACTCCGGGGCCAGGACCACCGCGGTCCCGTAGGCGCACACCTCGGTGCCCACGTCGGCCGCCTCCGTCACATCGAAGCGGAAGGCCAGCACCCCGTTGGCGCCCCGCGCGCGTGCCTGCTCCACGAGGCGTTCCATCGCCTGGTTGCGGGTCTCCACCAGCGTCTTGGTGAGGCCCTTCAGCTCCCCGCCGACCAGCGACTTCAGCCCGGCGCCGATCTGGCTGCCGACGTGCCGGGAGCGCACGGTCAGTCCGAAGACCTCCCCGACGACCTGCGTCACGCGGTAGCCGGGGACGTCGTTCGTGGTCACTACAAGAACGTCGGGGCTCGGCCCCTGCCCGCCGCCGTACTCATCGATGCCCATGCCCCACAGCTTTGTCGCCGGGGGCGCACAGTGCATCCTGAACGGGTCCATGGAACCTGGGACACCGGTCGCGCGTTGATATTTTTGACTCGCTCGTGACCTACCGTCCGCCCCTTCCCCCGCAGGAGCCACAATCCCGTGACCACCCTTGCGCTCGGCCCCGAGTGGCTCAGCCCGGACTACCTCATCGAGACGTTCAGCCTTCCCGGCATCCTGCTGATCGTCTTCGCGGAGTCCGGCCTCTTCGCGTTCCTGCCCGGGGACTCCCTGCTGTTCACGGCGGGCCTGTTCGTCGCCGAGGGGACCTACATCAGCCAGCCGCTGTGGCTGGTCTGCACGCTCATCGTGCTGGCCGCCGTCCTCGGCGACCAGGTCGGCTACATGATCGGCAAGTTCTTCGGCCCGAGGCTCTTCAGCCGCCCCAACTCCAAGCTCTTCAAACAGGAGAACCTGGACAAGGCGCACGAGTTCATGGAGAAGTACGGTCCCAAGGCGATCGTGCTGGCGCGCTTCGTGCCGATCGTGCGTACCTTCGCCCCCATCGTGGCGGGCGCCGGCCGGATGAAGTACCGCACCTTCCTGACGTACAACGTCATCGGCGGCGTCGCCTGGGGCACCGGTGTCACCCTCGCGGGCTACTGGCTCGGGCAGATCTCGTTCATCAAGAGCAACGTCGAGGCGATCCTGGTCCTGATCGTCGTCGTCTCCGTGGTGCCGATCCTCATCGAGTACCTGCGCGAGCGCGGCAAGAAGAAGCGCGCCGGCGCCGAGGCCCCGGCCGCCCAGGACGGGCAGCAGCACCAGCGGTACCAGCCGATGGACGACGCGACGACGCAGCTGCGGCGCATCCCGTCCCACGACCAGCACGACCAGCACCATCAGCCGTACGGCGGCCAGAGCGGTCAGTACGGCTACGGGCAGCAGCAGGACCACGGCGGGCAGCAGGACCAGGGCGGGCAGCAGGGCCACGACCAGCAGTACTACGGGCAGCAGCACCCGCAGCACCCGCAGCAGCCGTACGCCCAGCAGTACCCGCAGGGCTACGGCCGGCAGAACCGGCAGTACCCGCCGGACCAGGGCTACTGAGGCCCCCGGCCGGTCCGCTCGCCACGGGCGCCCTCCCCGGAGGGCGTCCGTCGCCGTCTCAGAAGCCGCGCGTCCGCTTGGCGGAGCGGCGCTTCTCCGGAGAGCTGATCCGCAGGAAGAGCCGGGAGATCTCGGACCCGAGATTCACGCCGATCGCGATGGCCAGGGCCAGCGAGGCCGCGGTGGCCAGCGACGCCAGTCCCGCGTCCACCTCGTTCTGCGCGATCGACAGCAGCCCGAAGTACGTGGCCGAACCGGGCAGCAGCGGCCCGATCGCGGCCGTCGTGTACGGCAGCGCGGACGCGAAGCGGTAGCGGGCCATCAGCTGCCCGAACAGACCGACCAGGCCGGCGGCGACCGCCGTCGAGGCGACCGGCGACAGCTCGCCCGCGTAGCGCATCGCCCCGTACACCACCCAGGCCACACCCCCGTTGACGGTCACGGCGAGCACGGTGGACCGCTCCTGCTGGAGCAGCACCGCGAAGGTCAGCGACAGCAGCATCGACGCGGCGATCTGCCAGTACGGCCGCTCGGAGACGAGCAGCGCCGCGTCCGGGTTGAGCTTGGCGCCCAGGTTCACCCCGAAGTACAGGACCACCAGCACACCGGTCACGATGCCGACGAAGAAGTACATGACCTCCAGCAGCCGTGCCGACGCGGTGATGTAGAAGCCGGTCAGCCCGTCCTGCACGCCCGCCACCAGCGCCCGCCCGGGCAGCAGCGCGAACAGCCCACCGGTGATCACCGCGGACGCCTTCACGTCGGCGTGCGTCAGCGTCAGGGCGACCCCGACCGCGGCCGGCGGCATCGCCGCGACCGTGAACTGGTAGAACTCCGGCAGCCCCCGCCCCGCGGCCAGCCACGCCAGCCGGTCGCCGAGCATCGCGCCGACGGCCGCCGCGACGAACACCAGCAGCCCACCGCCGACCAGCACGGACGCCGCGCCCGCGAGCAGCCCGCTGGCCGCCGTCAGGACCCAGGTCGGGTACGGGTGCCGGTTGCGCCGGATCTCCGCGAGCCGCCGGTAGGCCTCCTCCAGGGAGATGTGGGTCTCGGCGTCGCTGAGGTCGTCGACCAGCTGGTACACGGCGGCCAGCCGGGTGTAGTCGGTGCCGCGCCGGCGCACCGTGCGCGCCGCCGACACCGGGTCGTCCACCAGCGACGGCTGGTACGAGATCGACAGCAGGGTGAAGGTGACGCTCGGCTCGCAGCGGTCGAGGCCGTAGGACCGGCACACCGCGAACATCGCGGCCTCCACGTCCTCGGCGCCCTCGCCGCCCGCCAGCAGCAGCTCACCGATACGCAGGGTCAGGTCCAGCACGCGCGGGACGGCCGGACCCTCCTCCTCGGTCTTCGGCATCCGCTCCGGCGCCGGCCGCTCGGCCACCGGCATCCGCAGCATCGTGCGCATCCGGTCCTGCCAGGGCACGTCCTTGGTCAGGCTGACCTGCGGTATGCCGCCCGGTGGCGTGAACCCGGGCAGGGTGTCCTCGGCGCCGTACCCTCTCGGCGCGCTGAAGGCCGAACCCTCCCGCTCCTGGGGAGGCGGCTGCGGGGCGTCGAGACCCTTGGGGAGCGCGAACTCCGACGTGGTCTCCGACTCGCTGTCCCCCACCTCCACCCCGGCGGGCGGCGTGAACGCCATCCTCGCCTCGTCCGACTGCGGCTTGCGGTCCTCCGCGTCCGTCACGTACGCAGCTCTCCTTGAACGACACCTTCCGCCGCTCTCAGTATGCGCACAGACACACGGACGGGCCGCACGCCCGGCGTGCGGCCCGTCCGTGGAACGGCCGGGGCAGGGCTCAGTGGCCGCCCTGGTCCTTGAAGCGCTTGTAGGACCGCTCGATCTCGGCCTCGGCCTCGGTACGGCCCACCCAGTCGGCGCCCTCGACGGACTTGCCCGGCTCCAGGTCCTTGTAGACCTCGAAGAAGTGCTGGATCTCCAGGCGGTCGAACTCCGACACGTGGTGGATGTCGCGCAGGTGCTCCACGCGCGGGTCGGTCGCCGGGACGCACAGCAGCTTGTCGTCGCCGCCGGCCTCGTCCGTCATCCGGAACATGCCGATCGCGCGGCACTTGATGAGGCAGCCCGGGAACGTCGGCTCGTCCAGGATGACCAGCGCGTCCAGCGGGTCGCCGTCCTCGCCGAGGGTGTTCTCGACGAAGCCGTAGTCGGTCGGGTAGGCGGTCGAAGTGAAGAGTCGACGGTCCAGGCGGATCCGACCGGTCTCGTGGTCCACCTCGTACTTGTTCCGCGAACCCTTCGGAATCTCGATCGTGACGTCGAACTCCACCGGTGGCTCCTCCATGATCAACACATAGTTCTGGTGATTAAGTGTCCCTCACGCAGGTGTGTGATCGCGAAAGGGGCTGGTGGTCGTGCCAGAGCTGAGGCCTTGGCGAGCCGCGGGACCGCGGGTGACGCGGCTCGCGAACGCCGTGCGACCGCGACTGACGCGGGCCGCGGACGCCCTGCGGCCACGTCTCGCACGCGGCACGAGGCCGAAGACCTGGCAGTACACCGCCTGCGCCGCCACCGCCGGACTGGCGCTGGCCGCCACGGTGGTGACCGCCGTGGGCCCCTGGGACTCCACCGGTCAGCGTACGGCCGAGCGGGACCGGGCGGCCGCCCGGGAGCGCACGGGTGGCACAGATCACGGCCGGGACGCCGATACCCCCGGCGCGCGGGACCGGGGCCCGCGCCCCGCGCCCAGCGCGGGCGCCGTCCTCACCGCCCTGGGCGCCGGTGCGGGGCACGCCGGGTCCGTGCCCGACGGCAAGGCCCTCGCGACCGTCCTGCGCCCTCTCCTCGACGCCCCCGGGCTCGGCCGCCGCACCGGCGCCGCCGTCGTGGACGTGGCCACCGGCCGGCGCCTGTACGGCGAGGGCGCCTCCGACGCCCTCACCCCCGCCTCCACCACCAAGATCGCCACCGCGGTCGCCGCCCTCGCCGCGATGGGCCCCGACCACCGCCTCACCACCCGCACCGCCCTGGAACCCGACACGAAGGAACTGGTCCTCGTCGGCGGCGGCGACCCCACCCTCACCGCCCGCGAGAAGACCGGCGGCTGGGCCGGACTGCGCGACCTCGCCGCGCGGACCGCCGACGCCCTGAAGAAGCGCGGCCTGCGCGAGGTCACGCTCTCCTACGACACGACGCTCTACGCCGGCTCCGAGCGGCACCCGATCGGCAAGAACCCGAACCTCGCCCCCGTCACCGCCCTGATGGCCGACGAGGGCCGCCTGGACGACTCGAGCAGCGGCACCGCGGACCGCAGCGACGACCCCGCCAAGGACACGGCGGAACGGTTCGCCGACCTCCTTGCCGACCACGGCGTGCGCACCAGCGCGCCCGGCCCCTCCAAGGCCACCAACCGCGCCGAGTCCCTCGCCCAGGTCACCTCGCCCCCGCTCACCGCCCTGGTCGAACGCATGCTGACCAACAGCGACAACGACATCGCCGAGGCCCTGGCCCGCCACACCGCCCTCGCGAGCGGCGAGCGTCCCGACTTCGCGGGCGGCGGCAAGGCCATCGCGGCCCGGCTCGGCGAACTCGGACTGCCCGTCTCCGGCGTCGCGTTCCGGGACGGCAGCGGCCTCGACCGGCGCGACGCCCTCACCGCCGACCTCCTCACCGCCCTGCTCGCCCACGCCGCCGACCCCGCCCACCCCGAACTGCGCGCCGCCCTCACCGGCCTGCCGGTCGCGGGGTTCACCGGCACCCTCACCAGCCGCTACGCGGACGGGGCCGCGGGCGTCGTCCGCGCCAAGACCGGCACCCTCACCGGCGTCAACACCCTGGCCGGCACCGTCGTCGACCAGGACGGACGCCTGCTCGCCTTCGCGTTCCTCGCCTCCGACACCACCGACCGGGACGCGGCCCAGGCGGCCCTCGACCGGGCCGCCACGGCCCTCGCCTCCTGCGGCTGCCGGTGACGGCCCCCCGGGCACCGGCCCGGGGACCGTCCGCTCGCACGCCCTGCCCCGACCGGGAACGCTCACGTACGGTTGACGCATGACGAGCATCGGTGGTGCTGCTTCTTCTCAGATGGTCGACTGGAACCTCGCGGTGGCGACCGCGACCCGGTTCGTACGGCCGGGCCCCGAGGTGAGCCGCGACGAGGCCAGGGCCGTCGTCGCGGAACTGCGCCGGCACGCGAAGTCCTCCGAGGAACACGTCCGCGGGTTCACCCGCATGGGCACCGAGGAGATCCACGACACCCCGGTCCTCGTCGTCGACCGGCCCGGCTGGATCCGGGCCAACGTCGCCGGGTTCCGCGAGATCCTCAAGCCCCTGCTGGAGAAGATGCAGGAGCGCCGGGGCAGCGGCACCGGGCAGGCCGTCCTCGGCGCGGTCGGCGGCAAGGTCACGGGCGTCGAGCTCGGGATGCTGCTGTCGTTCCTGGCCTCCCGCGTCCTCGGCCAGTACGAGACCTTCGCCCCCGCCACCCGTGACCTCCCCGCCGGGGAGCACGGCGGCGGCCGGCTGCTGCTCGTCGCCCCGAACATCGTCCACGTCGAACGCGAACTCGACGTCCACCCGCACGACTTCCGGCTGTGGGTGTGCCTGCACGAGGAGACCCACCGCACCCAGTTCAGTGCCGTGCCCTGGCTGCGGGACCACCTCGAGGGCGAAATCCAGTCTTTCCTCGGCGAGACCGACGTCGACCCCATGACCGTCCTGGAGCGGGTCCGCGAGGCCGCCCAGTCCCTCGCCGGCGGCCGGCCCGAGGCCGAGGAGGACGACGGCGGGCGCTCCTTCGTCGAACTCGTCCAGACCCCCGGCCAGCGGGAGATCCTCGGCCGCCTCACCGCCGTGATGTCCCTCCTGGAGGGCCACGCCGACTTCGTCATGGACGGCGTCGGCCCCGCGGTCGTGCCCTCCGTGGCCGAGATCCGCGAGAAGTTCCAGCAGCGGCGCGCCAAGGGCGCCTCCCGGCTCGACACGGCCCTGCGCAAGCTGCTCGGCCTCGACGCCAAGCTCCGCCAGTACCGCGACGGCGAGCGCTTCGTCCGGGCCGTCGTCGACGAGGTCGGCATGGACGGCTTCAACCGCGTCTGGACGTCCCCGAACACCCTGCCCACCAAGGCGGAGATCGCCGCACCGGCGGACTGGATCTCCCGTGTGCACCGCAAGGCCGACGGGTGACACCCGTTACCCGCCGCGCATCTCATACGACGGTCGTGAACCGAAATCGGCCGACGGCAGGGGAACGCCCCTCCAATCACCCGTCCGAGGGACCGTGAGCCATGGGTAGGCGTGCAATGCTCGGGGAACGGCCCGCTTCTGTCACCATCTACACACTCTGAGTGACCGAGCTCGGCCACATCCCCGGACAACTTCATGAAGGGAACCGGACATGGGTCCCCATCCTGCGGTCGCGGCGATACGCCTGGCGGTTCGCCGCGTACTCCACGACCTCCTCACCGAACACAACCGAACCACCGACGTCCCCGCCCCCGGCAGCCGCGGCCCCCGGCCGCAGGCCCCGGCCGTGACGCCGGTCGCCGCCGCGCGCGTCGCCTGCGACACCGCGCGTGAGACGGCGTACGACCTCCCCGGCCCGGCCCAGCGCACACCCCGGCGCGCCACCGCGCACGAGCGAACCCCCTCCCCGCTCGTCCTCGTGGCCTGCTCCGGCGGCGCCGACTCCATGGCCCTCGCCTCCGCGCTCGCGTTCGAGGCCCCCAAACTCGGCATCCGCGCCGGTGGCATCACCGTCGACCACGGTCTGCAGCCCGGCTCCGACCTGCGCGCCGAGGAAGTCGTGCTGCGCCTGCGCGAACTCGGCCTCGAGCCGGCCGAGTCGATCGCCGTCACCGTCGGCCGCGGCGGCGGGCCCGAGGCCGCCGCCCGCGACGCCCGCTACGCCGCCCTCGACGACGCGGCCGAACGCCACGGCGCCGCCGCCGTCCTCCTCGGCCACACCCGCGACGACCAGGCCGAGACCGTCCTGCTCGGCCTCGCCCGCGGCTCCGGCATCCGCTCCCTGTCCGGGATGGCCGCGGTCTCGGGGGCCGGCGGCCGTTACCGCCGCCCGTTCCTCGGCCTCGACCGGCAGACCGCGCGCAAGGCCTGCATGGTCCAGGCCCTGCCCGTCTGGGACGACCCCCACAACTCCGACCCCGCCTACACCCGCTCCCGGCTGCGCCAGGAGGGCCTGCCCGCCCTCGAGAAGGCGCTCGGCAAAGGCGTCGTCGAAGCCCTCGCCCGTACCGCCCAGCTCTCCCGCGACGACGCCGACGCCCTCGACGCGTGGGCCGGCCAGGCCGAGACCGCCGTCCGTGACGCCGCCGGACACCTCGACTGCGCCAAGCTCTACACGCTGCCCCCCGCGGTGCGCCGCCGGATCCTGCGCCGGGCCGCCATCGAGGCGGGCGCGCCCGCCGGTTCGCTCTTCGCCCGGCACGTCGAGGAAGTCGACCGCCTGATCACCGGCTGGCGCGGCCAGGGGGCCATCAACCTCCCCGGCAAAGTCGTCGCCCGTCGCCAGGGTGGCAGACTGGTGATTCGGCAAGGCTGAAAAAGACCCCAGGGAGAGACCGGGCCTCCGGACCGGAGGGCCCCGGACTCCCGCGGGGGACGTCAGCCGTAGGGCCGTGAGCCGTGCAGAAGCGGGACGACCGACCGA
Organism: Streptomyces sp. NPDC059852; assembly: GCF_042731455.1. Classification (NCBI taxonomy): domain Bacteria; kingdom Bacillati; phylum Actinomycetota; class Actinomycetes; order Kitasatosporales; family Streptomycetaceae; genus Streptomyces; species Streptomyces sp. NPDC059852. The sequence continues at coordinate 185,700 of NZ_JBHWJK010000010.1, forward strand.
AAGTGATGCGGGTGGACGCGAAAGACATGGGTGCCGACCTCAAGAAGGTGCTCATCACCAAGGAAGAGATCGACGCGAAGCTGGCCGAGCTGGCCGCGAAGATCGACGCTGAGTACGCGGGCAAGGACCTGCTCATCGTCGGCGTGCTCAAGGGCGCGGTGATGGTCATGGCCGACCTCGCGCGGGCGCTGTCCACCCCCGTCACCATGGACTGGATGGCCGTCTCGTCGTACGGCGCCGGCACCCAGTCCTCCGGGGTCGTGCGGATCCTCAAGGACCTCGACACCGACATCAAGGGCCGGCACGTCCTGATCGTCGAGGACATCATCGACTCCGGCCTGACCCTGTCGTGGCTGCTGTCGAACCTCGGCTCGCGCGAGCCGGAGAGCCTCAAGGTGTGCACGCTGCTGCGCAAGCCCGACGCGGCCAAGGTGGCCATCGACGTCGAGTGGGTCGGCTTCGACATCCCCAACGAGTTCGTCGTGGGCTACGGCCTCGACTACGCCGAGAAGTACCGCAACCTCCCGTTCGTCGGTACCCTCGCGCCCCACGTCTACGGCGGCTGACCCCGTTCCGTAGGAAGATCGGGAACCCCGGCGGGCATAGCGCCGTTGGAGCAAGCAGACGGGCTTGACGGCCGTCCCGTGAGGCTACGGGCGTCGAAGCTGGGGTACCGTCAGAAGAACTGTCTTATCAAACTCACTATGGCAGGAGGGACGGGGCGGCACCGCTCCGTATGGATGGACGTGAAGCGATACTTCCGTGGGCCGGTCATGTGGATCGTGCTGGCCGTCCTTGCCGTGGTCGTGTTGATGCAGGTCGTCGGCTCGTCCGGCGGCTACAAGACGGTGGACACCGGCCAGGTCGTCCAGGCGATCAATGAGAACAAGGTCGAGTCGGCCAAGATCACCACCGGCGACGAGCAGAACATCAAGGTCCAGCTCAAGGACGGTGTGAAGGTCGACGGATCCACCAAGATCCAGGCCAGCTACATCGGCGACCAGGGCGTGGACATCGCCAACACCCTGCAGAACAAGTTCCAGCAGAAGCAGATCCCCGACGGCTACACGGTCTCGCCGTCCAAGCAGAACCCGTTCGTCGGCATCCTGCTCTCCCTGCTTCCCTTCGTCCTCATCGTCGTCGTCTTCCTGTTCCTGATGAACCAGATGCAGGGCGGCGGCTCCCGGGTCATGAACTTCGGGAAGTCGAAGGCGAAGCTCATCACCAAGGACACCCCGAAGACGACGTTCTCCGACGTCGCCGGCTCGGACGAGGCCGTCGAGGAGCTCCAGGAGATCAAGGAGTTCCTCCAGGAGCCCGCCAAGTTCCAGGCCGTCGGCGCGAAGATCCCGAAGGGCGTCCTGCTCTACGGCCCTCCCGGCACCGGTAAGACGCTCCTCGCGCGTGCCGTCGCCGGCGAGGCGGGCGTGCCCTTCTACTCGATCTCCGGTTCCGACTTCGTCGAGATGTTCGTCGGTGTCGGTGCCTCCCGGGTCCGCGACCTGTTCGAGCAGGCCAAGGCGAACGCCCCGGCGATCGTCTTCGTCGACGAGATCGACGCGGTCGGCCGCCACCGCGGCGCCGGCCTCGGCGGCGGGCACGACGAGCGCGAGCAGACGCTGAACCAGCTGCTCGTCGAGATGGACGGCTTCGACGTCAAGGGCGGTGTGATCCTCATCGCCGCGACGAACCGGCCCGACATCCTCGACCCGGCCCTCCTGCGCCCGGGCCGCTTCGACCGGCAGATCGCCGTCGACCGCCCCGACATGCAGGGCCGTCTGGAGATCCTCAAGGTCCACCAGAAGGGCAAGCCGGTCGCCCCGGACGTCGACCTGTCGGCGGTCGCCCGCCGTACGCCGGGCTTCACCGGTGCCGACCTGAGCAACGTCCTCAACGAGGCCGCCCTGCTCACGGCCCGCTCCGACAAGAAGCTCATCGACAACCACATGCTGGACGAGGCCATCGACCGCGTCGTGGCGGGCCCGCAGAAGCGGACCCGGATCATGTCGGACAAGGAGAAGAAGATCACCGCGTACCACGAGGGCGGACACGCCCTGGTCGCGGCGGCCTCCCCGAACTCCGACCCGGTCCACAAGATCACGATCCTGTCGAGAGGCCGGGCCCTCGGCTACACGATGGTGCTCCCGGACGAGGACAAGTATTCGACCACCCGCAACGAGATGCTGGACCAGCTGGCCTACATGCTGGGCGGCCGCGCGGCCGAGGAACTGGTCTTCCACGACCCGACCACGGGCGCCGCGAACGACATCGAGAAGGCCACGGCCACGGCTCGCGCGATGGTCACGCAGTACGGCATGACCGAGCGTCTCGGCGCCATCAAGTTCGGCGGCGACAACACCGAGCCGTTCCTCGGACGTGAGATGGCTCACCAGCGCGACTACTCGGAAGAGGTCGCCGCCCTGGTGGACGAGGAGGTCAAGAAGCTGATCGAGAACGCGCACAACGAAGCCTGGGAAATCCTGGTGGAGAACCGCGACGTCCTCGACAACCTCGTCCTCGCCCTGCTGGAGAAGGAGACGCTGGGCAAGGAGGAGATCGCCGAGATCTTCGCCCCCATCGTCAAGCGGCCGCCGCGGCCCGCCTGGACCGGCTCCTCCCGCCGTACGCCGTCCACCCGCCCGCCGGTGCTCTCCCCGAAGGAGCTCGCACTGACGAACGGCGCCAACGGCACGACCCCGGCGATCAGCACCGCCAAGTCGACGGTGACGGAGCCTTCCCCGGCGACCGAGTCGGCCCCCGAGGAGCGTCCCGAGAGCTGACGCTCCCACCCGGTCGGTGACCGGGCCCGGAATGGATGCCGTGCCCCCCTGGTTCTAGCCTGGGGGGCGCGGCATTTCGTATGACCGCAGATCAGACGCGTGACCCATACGCGCACCCGCGAAGGAACGAGGCACCCAGATGACCGACCCGGTGACGCTGGACGGCGAAGGCCGCATCGGCGAGTTCGACGAGAAGCGCGCCGAGGCCGCCGTACGGGAGCTGCTGATCGCGGTGGGCGAGGACCCGGACCGCGAGGGCCTCAAGGAGACACCGGCGCGGGTGGCGCGGGCGTACCGGGAGCTGCTGGCGGGGCTGCGTCAGGACGCCGAGGACGTGCTGACGACGACCTTCGACCTCGGGCACGACGAGATGGTGCTCGTGAAGGACATCGAGATCGTCAGCCTCTGTGAGCACCACATGCTGCCGTTCCACGGCGTGGCGCACGTGGGCTACATCCCGGCCGAGAGCGGCAAGATCACCGGTCTGTCGAAGCTCGCCCGGCTGGTCGAGGTGTTCGCCCGCCGGCTCCAGGTGCAGGAACGTCTCACCACGCAGATCGCCGACTCCCTGATGCGGATTCTGGAGGCCCGGGGCGTGATCGTGGTCGTCGAGGCCGAGCACATGTGCATGTCGGTGCGCGGCATCCGCAAGCCCGGAGCCAAGACCACGACGTCGGCGGTGCGCGGTCAGCTCCGCGACGCCACGACGCGCGCCGAGGCGATGAGCCTCATCCTGGCCCGCTGAGACACCCCCTAGGTGGTGGGGGCCGCCCCCGTGCCGTTGTGGTCGTCCTCGTCGTCCGGGAGCTTGCAGACGCGCTCCAGGAAGAGGGCGGCCGCTATGACACCGACGGCGGCCACGACCGAGAAGCCGGCGTAGATGGCCTGGTCGCGGCGGGCGGGGACGTCCAGGAGCTCCAGCAGGAAGACGCCGGTGCCGCCGTACATGCCGGCGACCAGGGCGGCCACCAGCGCGCTGGCCTGGCCGAAGACGACGGCGCGGGCCGCCATCAGGGGGTCGACGCCCTTGGCCTCGGGGTCGCGCTCGCGCTGCGCCCTGAGCCGGGAGCGGATGGACAGCGCCGTGGACAGCAGGATCACGGCGATGATCGCCAGCACGATGGGGGCGGCCAGCGGGACGCTGGGGAGGGTCCCCACCGCGTTCCACAGGCGGGCGCCCGCCCAGGACAGGACTCCGGCGACCACGAACACGCCGACCAGCAACCTGATGCGCAGCTCTCTCACGGTGTCCCTTCAGCTCCCCCCGGGGCCCCACGGTGTGGGGGCCGGCTCTTGACCTTAACGACTACTCGGGCAGCCGGAGTTCCAGGTCCTGGCGGGGGACGACGCCCTGGCGGGTGACGGTGCCGAGCAGGTCGGAGACCGCGCCGCGGCCGGGCAGCAGGGCCTCCGGGTCCAGGTCGAGCCAGGGCGCGAGGACGAAGGCCCGCTCGTGGGCGCGCGGGTGGGGGAGGGTGAGCACCGGGTCGTCGGAGACGACGTCGGCGTAGGCGACGATGTCGACGTCGAGGGTGCGGGCGCCCCAGCGCTCGTCCCGGACGCGGTGGAAGGCCTCCTCGACGGCGTGGGCCCGCTCCAGCAGCGAGGACGGCGGCAGGGTGGTCTTCAGGACGACGACCGCGTTGAAGTACGACGGCTGGCTGCCGGGCTCGACGCCCCAGGGCTCCGTCTCGTAGACGGGGGACACGCCCTTGATGCGCAGGCCCGGGGTGTCCGCGAGGGCGTCCACGGCGCCCTGGAGGGTCTCCAGGCGGTTGCCCAGGTTGGAGCCGAGGGAGATCACGGCCCATTTGGGGTTGTGGAGGGTGGTGTCGGCGGCGTCGACCTTGTCGACGACGGAGGCGGGTACCGGCTGGACGGTCGGGTCGCTGGGGCCCTTGATGAACGGTGCGGTCATACTCGGCTCCGGGTGATGGTGACGGTCACGTCGTCGAAGGGCACGGTGATCGGCGCGTCCGGTTTGTGGACGGTGACCTCGACCTCCTGGACTCCTTCGTGCTTCAGACAGGCCTGGGCGACGCGCTCGGCGAGCGTCTCGATGAGGTTGACCGGCTCGCCCTGGACGACGGCCACGACCTCCTCCGCCACGACGCCGTAGTGCACGGTCTTCGCCAGGTCGTCGTCGGCGGCGGCGGGCCGGGTGTCCAGACCGAGGACGAGGTCCACGACGAAGGTCTGGCCCTCCCTGCGTTCCTCGGGGAACACACCGTGGTACCCGCGGGCCCTCAGGCCGCGCAGCGCGACACGATCCACGCGAATCACTCCTGCAGTCGTCGGTGACGGCCGGTCGGTGCCGTGTGCGGGCGGCACACCGGCCTCGACCGAATCTACCCGCGGACACCGACAGGGCCGGGCCGCGGGGGAGCGGCCCGATCCGTCGCCCCAGGGGGCGCGACGCCTGTTTCCCCTGGGGATCGCGGCGCCTCACGGGTTGGTAGCCGCCCCTACCCGCGGGTGCGTGATTCCAACCACCTCTTGGTCCCTGTGGCCCGCGTACCCACTCAGCCGGGGGTCTCGTCGCCCTCTTCCGGGTCGTTCTCGGCGAGGACGGGGGAGGCGTGGTGGGTCCACATCTTCCAGCCGTCGGGTGTGCGCCGGAACACGTTCGTGGCGACGACGAGCTGTCCCACGAGGGGCCCGAGCTCGTCGTCGTGTCCCTCGGGGGCGGGGCCCCCGCTGAGGATGTTCTCGGTGCAGGTGACGATCGCGGTGTCCCCGGTCACGGAGGTGTGCACGTCGGTGAGGAAGAACTGGATGTAGTCGGTGTTCGCCATGATCAGCGCGTACGACCGCAGGACCTCGCCGCGGCCGGTGAGCACGGGCCAGCCGGGGTGCACGCAGGAGACCACGCCGGAGTCGGCCGGGTCGTGGTAGCTCTCGTCGACGCCGAGGTCGGACGGGGTGAGCCAGAGCGAGGACAGCGTCTCGAAGTCGCCGCGCTCCAGCGCCTCGTAGAAGGCAGTGTTGGCGGCCTCCACCTGCTCGACGTCGGTGTGGGGGGCGCTCACCGGGCTCCTTCGCGGCCCGCCGCGCCGCCGCGCGCCTCGTCGACGGCGCGCACGACGCGTACGGCGTCGGCGGTGGCGCGCACCTCGTGGACACGGACGGCCCAGGCCCCCGCGTGCGCGGCGAGCGCCGAGACGGCGGCGGTCGCCGCGTCGCGTTCCCGCGCGGGCGGCGGCTCGCCCTCGGGGCCGGCGAGGACGCGGCCCAGGAACCGCTTGCGGGAGGCGGCGACCAGGACCGGGTGCCCGAGGGCGTGCAGCCGGTCGAGGTGGGCGAGCAGGACGAGGTCGTGCTCGGCGTCCTTGGAGAAGCCCAGGCCGGGGTCGACGACGATGCGGTCGGGGGCGATGCCGCCGGCCAGGACGGCGTCCACACGCGCGTGGATCTCGTCGACGACCTCGGAGACGACGTCGTCGTACACGCCCCTGACGTTGCCGCCCTCGAGGAACCCGCGCCAGTGCATGACGACGAACGGGGCGCCCGCCGCGGCGACGACCGGGATCATCGCGGGGTCGGCCTGGCCGGCGCTGACGTCGTTGACGAGGGCGGCGCCGGCGGCGAGGGCCTGCTCGGCGACGGAGGCGCGCATGGTGTCGACGGAGATCGTGACGCCGTCCGCGGCGAGGCCGCGGACGACGGGTATGACGCGGCGCAGCTCCTCGTCCTCGTCGACCCGGGTGGCGCCCGGGCGGGTGGACTCGCCGCCGACGTCGATGAGGTCGGCGCCCTCCTCGACCAGCGCGAGACCGTGCTTGACGGCGGACGTGGTGTCGAACCAGCGGCCGCCGTCGGAGAAGGAGTCGGGGGTCACGTTGACGACTCCCATGACCGCGCACCGGTCCCACTGCGGAAGGCCCGCCACCCGCTCGCGTCCGCTCTGCTTGCTCATACGTTCAGCCTAGGCCCAAGCCGGGGCGGTGACGTGCCGTGGCCCGGGCCCGCCCTGGTGAGGGCCTCAGGCCGCCCGGACGCCGCTCTCCGGGACGCGGTGCGGGCAGGGGCGCGGGGCGGCGCCGCGGCGGCGCAGGAAGCGCGGCAGGGCCAGGTTCACGAAGCCCTCCGCCTGCATGGCGGCGATCCCGAGGCGGGGCAGGTCCGCGGAGGCGCGGTAGACGACGAAGCGGGGCTCCCAGCGCGGCTGGAACTTCGCGTTGAACTTGTACAGCGACTCGATCTGGAACCAGCGCGACAGGAAGACCAGCAGCCCGCGCCAGGCCCGCAGGACGGGTCCCGCGCCGATCTTCTCGCCGCGCGCGAGGGCCGAGCGGAACATGGCGAAGTTCAGCGACACGCGCGCGATGCCGAACCTGGGGGCGGCCTGGAGGGCGGCCACGATCAGCAGTTCGTTCATGCCGGGGTCGGCGGAGCGGTCGCGGCGCATCAGGTCCAGGGAGACGCCGTCGGTGCCCCAGGGCACGAAGTGCAGGATGGCCTTGAGGTCGCCGTACGGGCCGGGTTCGGCATCGCTCTTGTGGGCGGTGGCGATGAGGCAGTCGCCGTCGGCGGGGTCGCCGACGCGGCCGAGGGCCATGGAGAAGCCGCGCTCGGTGTCGGTGCCGCGCCAGTCCTCGGCGGCGCGGCGGACGCGCTCCAGTTCGGTGGGACCGAGGTCACGGACGCGGCGTACGCGGGTCTCGTAACCGGCACGCTCGATGCGCTTGACCATCTGGCGTACGTTGCGCATCGCGCGGCCGGCGAGCGAGAAATCCGGGACGTCCACCACCGCCTCGTCGCCCAGTTCGAGGGCGTCGAGCCCGGTCTCACGGGTCCAGACCTCGGCGCCGGTCTCGGAGCAGCCCATCACGGCCGGGGTCCAGGAGTGGGCCTTGGCCTCGTCCATGAAGCGCTCGATGGCGCCGGGCCACGCCTCGACGTCACCGATGGGGTCGCCGCTCGCGAGCATGACGCCGGAGACGACGCGGTAGGTCACCGCGGCCTTGCCGCTGGGGGAGAAGACGACGGCCTTGTCGCGGCGCAGCGCGAAGTGGCCGAGGGAGTCGCGGCCGCCGTGTCGGGCGAGCAGCGCCCGCAGGCGTGCCTCGTCGTCCTCGGTGAGGTGTGCGGCCGGGTGTTCGGGCCGGAACGCGAGATAGATGGTGGTGACGGCGGTGATCCAGCCGAGGGCGCCGAGGGAGAAGGCGACGGTCCAGGAGGTGCTGCCCCGGTAGTCGACCGGGCCCTCGAAGCCGGCCATGCCGTACAGGACGTGGCTGATGCGGTCGGCCAGGCTCGGGTCGCCGAGGAGCGTGCCCGGATGGGCGCTGACGATGACGAGTCCGAGGGCGAGCGAACCGGCGCCCATGAGCACGAGGTTGGCCAGCGCCCGCCAGCGGCTGCGCGGGTCGGGCAGGGCCACGAACTGGTCGCGGTGGCGCAGCAGGGTGGCGAGGAGCCAGACGGAGATGAGGACGCCGACGACGGAGTGGCGGTAGGCGAACTGGGCCACCGCCCCGGCGGGCAGCAGGACGACGGCCGCGCGCCACGCCCGGCGCTTGCCGCGCCTGAGCCCGTGGGCGAGCAGCAGCAACAGCACACCGGCGCTGAGCGACAGCGCCGCCGCGAACGGGCCGAAGGAGCCCGGCAGTACCTCGGCGAGGGCGTGCATCCGGCTGTGCCGGAAGCGCGGGAAGACGCCCGCCGCGACGTCCAGCAGCCCGACCAGGGCGCAGGCTCGTCCGACCAGCAGGGGAGCGGACTCGGGGCGCGGGCCCAGCAGAAGCGGCCGCAGACGGCCCGACAGATGCCGTATCCGGCTCACCCGTTGCGGAACCCCGCCCGACATATCCACATCTGTCCTGACAGACATCGCATCCCATGAGTTCTGCGAGAGTTTTGGATCCGGTCCCGATTCGGGCATCCGGCGACATTGCGCCCTCTAGGACGGTGTCGTGGAGGGAGAGGTTCACTCGGCCCCCCAAAAGCGTGTTCAAAGGCCAAGGAAAGTGCGGACGGGTGACCATCGATGGGTCTTACGAGCGACAAGGTGCTGGCGCTGGCGGTCCTGGCGGCCGTGGGGCTGTTCGCGGGCACGGTGTGGCTGTGGCCGCGGCTGGCACGGCGGAGCGTACGGGCCGTGACCGGACGGGTCGGGCTGCTGCTGGGCACGCAGGTGGCGCTGTTCGCGTCGGCCGGGCTCGCCGCCAACCAGGCTTTCGGCTTCTACGCGGGCTGGGCCGACCTGTTCGGGCGGGAGAAGGGCATGGGGGTCGTGGTCGACCACACCCCGCCGGACGGTCCGCTGCGTGTCGTGGAGACGCGGCGCGTGCCGGGATCGGCGAGCGGGGACCCCGCGGTGGGCGGGCAGATCCAAAAGGTCGAGATCGTGGGCCGGACGACCCGTATCGCCACGCCCGCGTACGTCTATCTGCCACCGGAGTATTTCCGGCCGGGATTTCGCACCCGGTCGTTTCCCGCGGCCGTCGTCCTGACCGGCTATCCGGGGACGGCCCAGGCGCTGGTGGACAAGCTCGACTATCCGCGGACGGCGGCGCGGCTCGCCGGTCAGGGCCGTATGCCCCCGATGGTGCTGGTGATGATGCGCCCGACCGTGGCACCGCCCCGGGACACGGAATGCGTCGACATCCCCGGCGGGCCGCGGACCGAGAGCTTCTTCGCCGAGGATCTGCCCGACGCGGTCGGCGGCCACTACCGGGTGGGAGCACGGCCCGGCGGCTGGGGCGTGATCGGTGATTCCACGGGCGGGTACTGCGCGTTGAAGCTCGCGATGCACCACCCCGCGGTGTTCGGCGCGGGGGCCGGGCTCTCCGCCTACTACAAGGCGCCCGTCGACGCGACGACCGGAGACCTCTTCCACGGCGACAGCGCCCTGCGCGACCGCGCCGACCTGCGGTGGTGCCTGGAGCACCTGCCCGCGCCGGACACCTCGCTCCTGGTCAGCAGCAGCAGGGCCGGCGAATCCAACTACAAGGACACGCTGAAGTTCATCGAGCGCGTGAAAGCGACGAAGCGGACGCGGATCTCCTCGATCATCCTCGAAAGCGGCGGGCACAACTTCAACACCTGGCGGCGTGAGATTCCGGCGACGCTGGAGTGGATGGGGGAGCGGCTGAGCACCCCGGAGAGGGCCGAAGAGCCGCTCCGATCTTGATTCTTGGTCAATTCCGCGGTGCATGTGATTCCTGATGCCGTGTGAACGGCACGGGATGGCCGTGTTTTTACGGGGCGGGGCTCCAAGAATCGCCTACGCGCGGTAAGTTTCTGGCCATGCCACGTGGACGTCACCGTCATTCCCCGCCCCTGCACAGGGTGCTGCCCCCGTCGGCGATCGCAGGCGTGTCCGTCGTCTGGGCGCTGGCGCCCTGGGTGTTCACCGAACCCGTCGTGCTGCGCGGCCTGGCCGCGGCCGCCGCGGCCACCGCGGTCGTCGGCGCGGTCGTCATGCGCCGCTGGGACGCCCAGGCGGGCAAACAGGTCGCCGACCTCACGCGCGCGCGGGCGAGCGACGAGTGGCGGCACGAGGAACGCGTCGCCGAACTGGAGACCGACCTCGACGAGTCCCGGGAGCTGCGCCAGAAGCTGGAGCAGCGGCTGCGCGCCAAGCGGGCCGAGCTCGCGAAGCTGCGCAACGAGCACGCGGCCCTGCTGCGCCGTTACGCCACCGCGGAGACCGAGCGGGCGAGCGTCCTGGAGGAGCGCCGGGTCCTGGAGATAGAGGCGACCACGCCCGCGCGCGCCCTGCCGCCGGGCGCCCCCGCTGCCGACGGGGCTGTGGCTGCCCCGGCCGGCGAGGACACCGCGGCGGCCGAGGCGGCGGCGGACGCGGAGGCGCTGGACGAGGCCGGAGCCGTGGCGCCGGACGAGGCCGCGTCGGAGGACGGGGAGTCCGGCGAGGAGGCCCCGGCGGTCTTCTCCCCCGAGGGTTCCCACCTGTTCCTGCGGGCGAAGTCGGCGCTGTCGCGGTTCGACGAGGACGTGCAGGACGCCGAGGACACGCAGGACGCGCAGGACGCGCAGGCCGCGCAGGACGGCGAGGCGGACGGGAGCGCGGACGCGGAAGCCACCGGCGCACCGGAAGCCGCCGGGGACTCGGCCGAGGAACCGGCGGACGACTCCGCGCCCCAGGACACCGTCACCGACAACGCCACCGCCGAGGACACCGACGGGACCTCGCCGAACGACGAGCCCCCGCACCATGTCCCGCCGCAGGGCCCCTCCGGCCGGAGGAGCGTGAAGACCGGCGCGGGCGCGCCCGAGACGGCGCGCTCAGCGGCGTCCGAGACGGAGCGCGCGCCGGAGGACGACCCGCAGGGGAAGTCCGGGGCGGCCGACGGGCACGAGCACGCGGCCGCCACCACCCCGGCCGGCGCGTCCGCCCCGGCCCAGCCCGCGCTGCCGCCGGCCCGGCGCCCCTCGGGCCACTTCATCGCGCCGACCGCGGTGGCCGTCGTCCCGGGGACACCCGCACGGCGTCCCACGGTCGAGGGCGGCTTCGACTTCTTCGGCACCCAGAAGGAGACCGGGCCCGCCGCGCTGGAGTCCGTGCAGAACGAGGACCTGGCCGACGTGGTCGGCGAGGAGGCGCTCGCCCTGCACAAGGCCGAGGCGGAGGCGGAGTTCAAGCCCGCCGACGACCGGTCCCGCGGCGTCGGCCAGGTCATCGACCTGACGGCCCACGACGAGACCGAGCACATCGACGTGCAGGGACTGCGCAGCGCGGTCTCCTGACCCGTGCGAAGGGGCGCCGGGGACGAGGGTCCCCGGCGCCCCTTCGTGCTCTCACGCCGTCCTTCTCACGCCATCCGGTTCGCTCACGCCATCCAGCGGTCCGGCCGCGCGTCCCGGCGTCCGGTGCGGGACCGCTCGGCCTGCGTGCGCAGCAGCTCGGCGGCCTCGTCCGCGTCCCTGAGCCGTGCGGTGACGGTCTTGCCGGCCCCGGTGTCCACGTGCACGTCGGCGACGTTCCAGCGCCGCTCCCAGGGCCCCTGGGTGAGCCGTACGCTCTGCACCTTCGCGTGCGGGACGAGGGCCAGGCTGCGGCTCAACAGACCCGAGCGGGCCGCGAACACCGTGTCCGTGACGGCCAGTCCGTGCCCGCGCCACCACAGCGGCACACAGCGGCGCGCACGCCTGGGCGGACGCGCCAGAGCCTCCCGCGGCGGGACGGTCACCCCGGGCAGCACCCGGGCGACGACCGACTCGGCGATCTCGCGCGGGGCGACCGGCAGCAGCACCGAGTTGGACGAGCCCGCCACGTCCAGCTCCACCCGCACCCAGCCGCGCCGCCGCCACAGCAGCGGCTCCACCAGCCGTACGGTCTGCACCCGGCCCGGCGGCACCGTCTCGTGGGCGCGGTCGAGCAGGCCGTGGTCGAGGCGCAGACCGTCCGGCGACTCGCCCACCGTCCAGTCGTACTCGGTGACGAACCGTCCGACGCTGGCCGCGCCCGCCGCGCCGACCAGCGGGACCGCGGTGGCGAGGACCGTCCACGCGCTCTCCGTGACCAGCCACAGGACGGTCGGCACGATGAGCGCGGCGGCCAGCGCGCCCCAGGTCGCGCCGGTCAGGACGAGCGAGACGGCGAGGACGCGCGGCGGCACCCGCAGCAGTTCCCGGGAGGGGGCCTCGCCCACCTCGTGCGCGGTCTCCGGCGCGAACCCGGCGGCGCGCGCCAGGAGTTCCGCGCGCAGGGCGCGCGCCTCCTCCGCCCCGAGGAAGGCGAGCTCGTCCTTCTTGTCCGCGCCGACGACATCCAGCTTCAGCTTGGCGACGCCCGCCACGCGCGCGAGGAGCGGCTGGGTGACGTCGATGGCCTGGATGCGCTCCAGCCGGATGTGCGCGGTGCGCCGGAACACCAGGCCCGTACGGATGCGCAGTTCGGAGTCGGTGACGGCGAAGTGCGTGTACCACCAGGTGAGGAAGCCGTAGAGGGCGGCGGCCGGGACCAGCACCGCGAGCGCGATCAGCAGGGTCGTGGTCGTCAGCCGGGTCAGCTGGCGCTGCGCCTGGTCGGGGTCGTGCACCGCCCACCCGATGAGTACGGCGACGGGCGCCCACGCGCGCCTGAGCGGCGTCACGGGGTGCAGCCGGCGCTCCGGCACGGCCCGTGCCTCGCGCAGGGCGCCGTCGACGCCCGGGGCCGTCACAGGCCCGCCGATCGGGCCTCGCCCAGCTCGGTGAGCCGGTCCCGCAGCCGTTCCGCCTCGGCCGGGTCGAGGCCGGGGATGGTGGCGTCGGTCGCGGCGGCGGCCGTGTGCAGTTGCACGCTGGCCAGCCCGAAGTGACGTTCCACCGGCCCGGAGGTCACCTCCACCAGCTGCATGCGGCCGTACGGCACGACCGTCTCCTCACGCCACAGCACGCCCCGGCTGATCAGCAGGTCGTCGGCGCGCTCGGCGTAGCGCCAGGAACGCCAGTTGCGTCCGAGCATCACCCAGCCCCACACCATGAGGGCCAGCGGCAGTACGGCGAACGCCGCCCAGCCGGGCCCGGCGAGCCAGCCGAGCAGCACGCCCAGGCCGGCCGTCAGCAACCCCAGCCACACCACCAGCAGCAGCCGGCGCATCCGCAGCAGCCCCGGCGGCAGCGCGGTCCACACCGGCTCGTCCCCCGTGCGCGCGTCCCGCGTGATTCCCGTGTCGTTCGGGCTCCCCGTCTCCATGGGGCCAGCGTACGTAGGGGAGACTGGGGCCATGACTCCTACGACGGAGACCATGGTCGGTATCGGCGGCGCCGCGGAGAGCACCGACATGGTGCTCAACATCGGCCCCCAGCACCCCTCGACGCACGGTGTGCTGCGCCTCAAGCTCGTCCTGGACGGCGAGCGCATCACGAGTGCCGAGCCGGTGATCGGCTATATGCACCGTGGCGCGGAGAAGCTCTTCGAGGCCCGTGACTACCGCCAGATCATCATGCTCGCCAACCGGCACGACTGGCTGTCGGCCTTCTCCAACGAGCTGGGCGTCGTCCTCGCCGTGGAGCGCATGCTCGGCATGGAGGTGCCGGAGCGCGCCGTGTGGACGCGGACGCTCCTCGCGGAGCTGAACCGCGTCCTCAACCACCTGATGTTCCTCGGGTCGTACCCGCTGGAACTGGGCGGGATCACGCCGATCTTCTACGCCTTCAGCGAGCGCGAGGAACTGCAGCACGTCATGGAGGAGGTCTCCGGCGGGCGCATGCACTACATGTTCAACCGGGTGGGCGGCCTCAAGGAGGACCTTCCGGCCGGGTGGACCACGCGCGCGCGTGCCGCCGTCGCCGACGTGCGCTCCCGTATGGACCGGTTCGACGACCTGGTCCTCGGCAACGAGATCTTCCGCGGGCGCACCCGGGGCGTGGGCGCCCTCTCGCCCGAGGCCGTGCACGCGTACGGCGTGAGCGGGCCGATCGCGCGCGCCTCGGGCGTCGACCTCGACCTGCGCCGGGACGAGCCGTATCTGGCCTACGGCGACCTCGGGGACGTCCTGAAGGTGGTGACCCGCGAGGAGGGCGACTGCCTCGCCCGGTTCGAGTGCCTGCTGGAGCAGACGCACAACTCCCTCGACCTCGCGGACGCCTGCCTCGACCGGATCGCTCAGTTGCCGCCGGGGCCGATCAACCAGCGGCTGCCCAAGGTGCTGAAGGCGCCCGAGGGGCACACGTACGCGTGGACCGAGAACCCCCTCGGCATCAACGGCTACTACCTGGTCAGCAAGGGCGAGAAGACGCCGTACCGGCTGAAGCTGCGCTCGGCCTCGTACAACAACATCCAGGCGCTCGTGGAGCTGCTGCCGGGGACGCTGGTCGCGGACATGGTGGCGATCCTGGGGTCGATGTTCTTCGTGGTCGGGGACATCGACAAGTAGCCCGGCGCGCGGCGCGGGGTCAGGCGTCCAGCACGTCCGGGACGCCGGCCGGCTGGAGGAGCCAGCCGAAGTCGCCGAGCCCACCCGTCGCCGTCAGCTCGGCCGCCTCACCGGCGCTCGCGAGGGCGCGCACGTATGCGGCGGGGCGGGTGGAGGCGAGTTCCAGTGAGGGGCGTGCGCCGGTGATGCCGAGGGCGCGCAGTGCCTCGCGCTGGGTCAGCAGACGGGCGCCGGGCAGCGCGCAGGCGTCCAGGGCCACATGCGCGGTGAGATCGCACGAGCCGTCCGGCACGGGGGCCGTCTCCCGCCCGTCCCGGAAGCCCGTCAGCGTGCCGAAGGGCGGCCGTGACCGGCGCGTGTGCGCGTAGTCCACGGCGACCGCCAGGCCCCGCTCCACCGTCCCGGCCGCGGCGGCCCACGCCTCGTCCCGGGGCAGCCCGATCTCGGCGCGCAGCCCCTCGCCGCCCTCCTCGGGCAGCGGCCACCAGCGGGCGAGCCACCGGGCCTCGGCGCCGGTCACCGGGTCCCCGAGGCGTTCGGTGCCGTCCCGCCGGACCAGCACCCGGCGCGGCACTCCGGCGGAGTCCACCTCGGCGACGTCGACCGGGACGTTGTCCAGCCACTCGTTGGCGAACAGCAGCCCTGTGATCCGCCGCGGGGGCTCGGCCAGCCACGTGACCCGGGCGTCCAGGCCCGGCGGGCGGGCGGCGATCTCGACGGCGTACGCGCGCGTGCGGGCCGCCACCCCGGCGGGGAGCGCGGCCAGCACCCCGGTCACCAGCTCGCCCCGGCCCGCCGCCATGTCGACCAGGTCCAGCGCCTCGGGCCGCCCCAGCGCCTCGTCCACGCGGCACAGCAGCCGGGCCACCGCGGCCGCGTAGAGCGGCGAGGCGTGCACGGACGTCCGGAAGTGCCCAGCCGGTCCCTCCGGGCGCCGGTAGAAGCCCTCCGGCCCGTACAGGGCGGATTCCGCCGCCGCCCGCCACCCCTGCCATCCGTCCGTCGCCCGCGCTGCCACCGGCCCAGGCTAGGGCGTTCTCCGCCGTACAGGAGAACGGGCCCTCCACCTTGCGGAGTACGCGCGCGAGGTGCGGATCGGCCCTCCGGTTGACCCTTGCACGCATCCGGTGTCCCTACGCTGGGTTACGTGCAGCGCCTCTATGACTTCCTCCGCAGGCACCCGACCGGGGTCGACACCTTCTGGGCCGTCCTCCTGTTCGGGATCTCCGCGGTGAGTGCGGCCGTCCAGCCGGAGGGCGGGCAGGCGGGTGGGCAGGGCACCGGGTCCGAGGCCCTCATCGTCCCGATCCTCCTGCTGCTGTCCCTGGTCATCGCGCTGCGCCGGCGGATGCCGGAGAAGATGCTGCTGCTGGCCATCGGGGTCGGGGTGCTGCAGCTCGTGCTGAACGTGGCGACCACGCCGTCCGACTTCGCCTTCCTGGTGATCACCTACACGGTCGCCGCGACCGGCGCCCGCTGGGCCTCCCGGCTCGCGCTCGGCGCGGGCCTGTGCGCGGCGCCCCTGTCCCAGCTGCGGTGGCCGGAGCAGGAGGCCACCGTCCTGAGCAACATAGCCCTGATCATCTTCCTCACGGTGCCCTTCGCGCTCGCCTGGGTGCTCGGCGACTCCATCCGCACCCGCCGCGCCTACTATGAGCAGCTGGAGGAGCGCGCGACCCGGCTGGAGAAGGAGCGCGAAGCCCAGGCGAAGGTCGCGGTCGCCGCCGAACGCGCCCGTATCGCGCGCGAGCTGCACGACGTCGTCGCGCACAACGTCTCCGTGATGGTGGTGCAGGCCGACGGCGCCGCCTACGTCCTCGACGCCGCCCCCGACCAGGCCAAGAAGGCCCTGGAGACCATCTCCTCCACAGGCCGGCAAGCCCTCGCCGAGATGCGCCGCCTGCTCGGCGTGCTGCGCACCGGCGAGCACCAGGAGACCGGCGAGTACGTCCCGCAGCCCGACGTCGAGCAGATCGACGACCTCGTCGAGCAGTGCCGCAGCTCCGGGCTGCCGGTCGACTTCAAGGTCGAGGGCACCCCGCGCCCGCTGCCCAGCGGCGTCGAGCTCACCGCGTACCGCATCGTGCAGGAGGCGCTCACCAACACCCGCAAGCACGGCGGCCCCAACGCCGGGGCGAGCGTGCGCCTGGTCTACTTCGACGACGGCCTCGGGCTGCTCGTCGAGGACGACGGCAAGGGCGCCCCGCACGAGCTGTACGAGGACGGCGGCGCCGACGGCCAGGGACACGGCCTGATCGGCATGCGCGAGCGGGTCGGCATGGTCGGCGGAACCCTGGACGCCGGGCCGCGGCCGGGCGGAGGATTCCGCATCAGCGCCCTGCTGCCGCTGAAACCGGCCCACTGACACGGTCCATTGACATGGCCCCGGAACACTCGTAGGGACCCGGAAGATCCGGAAGCCCGCAAGACACGGAAGAGGACCCGATGGCGATCCGCGTGATGCTCGTCGACGACCAGGTGCTGCTGCGCACCGGGTTCCGGATGGTGCTCGCCGCCCAGCCGGACATGGAGGTCGTCGCGGAGGCGGGGGACGGCGTCGAGGCCCTCCAGGTGCTGCGCTCGACCGCCGTCGACGTCGTCCTCATGGACGTCCGCATGCCGAAGCTGGACGGCGTGGAGACCACCCGGCGCATCTGCTCGGAGCCCGAGCCGCCCAAGGTGCTGATCCTGACCACCTTCGACCTCGACGAGTACGCGTTCTCCGGGCTGAAGGCCGGTGCCTCCGGGTTCATGCTCAAGGACGTGCCGCCCGGGGAACTGCTCGGCGCGATCCGCGCGGTGCACAGCGGCGACGCCGTGGTGGCCCCGTCGACGACCCGGCGGCTGCTGGACCGGTTCGCGCCCATGCTGCCCTCCACCGGCGGGGAGCCGAAGCACAAGGAGCTGGAGCGGCTCACCGACCGGGAGCGCGAGGTCATGGTGCTGGTCGCGCAGGGCCTGTCCAACGGCGAGATCGCGGCCCGGCTGGTGCTGTCCGAGGCCACCGTGAAGACCCACGTCGGCCGCATCCTGACCAAGCTCGGCCTGCGCGACCGCGTGCAGGTGGTCGTCCTGGCCTACGAGACGGGCCTCGTCCGCGCGGGCGGACACGGCTGAGTCCGCTCGCACTAAGGTCTGCGCATGCTCCTGTGGATCAACGGCCCCTTCGGGGGCGGCAAGACACAGACCGCGTACGAGATCAGGCGCCGGCTGCCCGGCAGCGTGGTCTGCGACCCCGAGCACGCCGGGTTCGGTCTGCGGCGCATGCTCCCGCCAAACCTGCGCGGGGACTTCCAGGACCTGGCCGCCTGGCGGCAGGGTGTCGTCGAGGTCCTCGACCTGGCCCTCACCCGGCACGACGGCGTGGTCATCGCGCCGATGACCGTCACGCACCCCGGCCACTTCGCCGAGACCGTGGGCCGGCTCCGTGAACTGGGCCACGACGTCCGGCACTTCACGCTGCTCGCCGAGCGCGAGACCGTCGTCAGGCGGCTGCGCGAGCGCGGCTTCGGGCGTCTGGCGCAGTTCGCCGCAGGGAAGGGCGGCGGCCTGCGCCGCGAGAGCTGGGCGGTGTCCCGGCTCGACCACTGCCTGGAGCGGCTGCGCGAACCCGAGTTCGCCGAGCACCTGTGGACCGACCGCACGAGCGTGCCGAGGACGGCGGACCGGATCGCCGTCCTGGCCGGGCTGGAGCTCCGGCCCAACGACGAGGGGGCGGTCCGCACGCGGCTGCGGCAGGCGGTCGTCGGGATCCGGCACATCCGCTTCGACTGACGGCGCCGCGCGTCCCGTACGCCGTCAGCGCAGCAGCGCTTCGAGGAAGTCGCTGCCGAGCCGCGCCACCGCGGTCACGTCCAGCTGGTACAGGACGTAGCGCCCCCGGCGGCGCGTGGTGATCAGGCCCGCCTTCTTGAGGACGCTCAGATGCCGGGATATCTCCGGGGCGGACATGCCGTGGATCTGGACGAGCTCGCTCGTGGTGTACGTGCTGCGCGCGAGGTTGCGGCACAGCTGCATGCGCACCGGGTGGGACAGCGCGGTCATGCGGAGGGTCAGCTGACCGACCGACGGCGGCGCCGCGATCTCCGGGGAGCCGACCGGGTAGTGCAGGACGGGCTGCCAGCCGTACCGGTGCAGCACGGTCAGATGCGGCCAGCCCAGGCTCGTCGGCACGAGCAGCAGACCGCCGTCCTTGATCAGGCTGTGGCCCTGGCGGAGCTTGTCGATCGTGATGCGTCCGGCCGCCTCGTCGAGCATCACCGCGGCGGAGATCGAGGTCAGCGCCTCGGTCAGCCCTTTGTGCCGCAGGAGGTCGGTCCTGCGGCGGGCGTCCGCCGTCAGCTGATGGCGCAGGCGGGACCAGGCGTCGGCGAAGAACGCCTCGTCGCAGTCCTCCAGGAACTGGCGCAGCCAGGCCCGGATCAGCGCCGGCTCGTCGAGCAGCCGCCTCGTGAACCGCAGCTGCTGCGGCCCGCGCGCGGCGGCCAGCTCCAGGGAGCGGCGGCGCAGCTCGGCGTCGGCCAGCACGCTCCGGCTCGGCGTGCCATAGGGCAGGGCGCAGGTGAACTCCAGGGCCGCGTCCACGAACTGCTCGTCGGAGAGCTTGTCCAGCAGATCCAGCTCCTCGGCGAGCGTGGCCCCGGGCAGGGCTCCGCCCGGGACGCCCGCGTAGGGCAGGAACAGGTCCGAGAACGTCGTCCGCCACAGGAAGTCGGCCTCGCACATCCGGTCGGCCAGATGCGGGTCGAGGCGGGCGGTCACGCCCGTCACCCAGCCCTGGAGGCCCGGGTGGTGCCCCGGCTCGGACAGCGCGTGCAGCGCCATGCCGAGCTCGGCGAGGGGGGAGGGCACGACGGCGACCCTCTCCGGCCGCAGCCCCGCGATGTCGATGCTCACGCTCATGCCCTCATGGTGCACCCCGCCACCGACAACGCCGCCGCCGATTGACGGCGGCCGTCAATCGACGCGACAGCGGACCGGACCCGGAGCAGTCTGGGAGGTCCGAAGGGGCCACGGAGCCGCCCGTCGTCCCGCGACCGGGAGAGGGCGATCGGCCATGAGCAGCATCCAGGACCACCTCCTCGACACCCACCGGGCCCGGTGGCTCGGTGAGGCGGAGCCCCCGGCCCCGGGCAGCCACGACCGGCGGGTCCTGCGTGAGCTCCGCGAGCTGCGGGAGTTCCGGGCCGTCGTGACGGGCCGCCCCGCGCGCGGACCGGTCCGGCGGACCCTGGACCGGTGGCGGCACGCCTAAGCGGTGTCCCGGCCGCCGGCCTCGAGCAGCCGGGCCGCGAACCCGGCGACGGCCTCCCGTACGTCGTCGGCCGACCAGTCGAGCCCGGCGGCCTCGACGGCGACCTCGGTGAAGGCCAGCCCGGGGCCCGCGGCCTGCCACGCGCGGGCGAACAGGAACGTCCCGGTCTCCTCCGCCTGCCGGACGGCGGCCTCCGTGAGCACGTCGGCGTCGTACGGCAGCCACACCTGGAACTGGTGGGTGTGCGGCGGCTCGGGGTGGACCCGCGCCCACGGCACGCCGGCCGCCGCCAGCCCCTCGCGCAGCGCGGCGGCGACCACGCGCGCGTGGGCGACGTACTCGGGCAGCCGGGGCAGCCGCGTCTCCAGGCCCACCAATGCCGACAGGGCGGTGGGGAACTGCTGGAAGACCTGGCCGCCGTAGCGGTGCCGCCAGGTCTTCGCCTCCTCGATCAAGGTGCCGGGGCCCGCCAGAGCGGCGCCCCCGAAGGCTTCGAGCGACTTGTAGAACGACACGTACACGCTGTCCGCCAGGCCCGCGATCTCCACCAGCGGGCGGCCGAGGTGGACCGTGGACTCCCACAGCCGGGCGCCGTCGAAGTGCACCACCGCGTCCCGCTCGCGCGCCGCCTCCACTACCTCGGTCAGCTCCTCCCAGGTGGGCAGCACGAACCCGGGCTCCCGCAGGGGCAGCTCGACCATGAGCGTCCCGAAGGGCTCCGCGAGGTTCCGCACCTCGGCGGCCGTCGGTATCCGCGGCTCGGACGTCACCCGCACCGGGCGCAGGCCGCTGACCTGGCTGAGCGCGTCCCCTTCGTGCACCACTGGATGGCTCAGCGCGTGCAGGGCGACCGCCGGGTTCCCGGTGCGGCCCGCCCAGCAGCGCAGGGCGATCTGCTGGGCCATGGTGCCGGTCGGGAAGAACGCGGCGGCCTCCATGCCGAGCAGCCCGGCGACCTTCTCCTCCAGTGCCTCGACGACGCGGTTGCCGTAGACGTCCGACGGCTCGTCCAGGTCGTACACGTCCTGGGCCGCGTCCAGCAGGGCCAGGCGTTCCCGCAGGGTCTGCTGGAACCCGTGGCGCGCGAGCACGCGCGATGCGGTGCGCTGAGCCGTGACGCGCCGCTCGCGCAACCGCTCCCGGCGTTCCTCGTCCGACGTGTCGTCCTGCTGGTGGCCGCGCCGCGGCTGCGTGTCGCTCATCCGGGGATGATCCCGTACGGCGGTGCGCGCGAGCACCCGGATTACGCGGCACCGGCCGCCTTCGGCCCCCGATTCCGGGGTCGTGCGATGGCCCACAGCCTGTGGACGACCGGACCCCGCCGGAACCAATCGCGTTAACATGACGAGAAATCGTCCGGTACCCCGAGCGGACTGGAACGGGAAGGCCACCGTCGAGTGAGTACAAGCCAGCAGCCGGATCCCAGGGACCGCCCCGCGCGGCTCACCGTCGGTGTCGTCGGCGCCGGTCGCGTGGGCCCCGCGCTCGCCGCGTCCCTCCAACTGGCCGGACACCGCCCGGTCGCCGTCTCGGGGGTCTCCGACGCCTCCCGGCGCCGCGCCGAACACCTGCTGCCGGGGGTGCCGCTGGTGCCGCCGGCCGAGGTCCTGGCGCGCTCCGAGCTCGTGCTGCTGACCGTGCCCGACGACGCCCTGCCCGGCCTGGTCGAAGGACTGGCCGAGACCGGCGCGGTCCGCCCCGGCCAGCTGCTCGTGCACACCTCCGGGCGGTACGGCGCGAAGGTCCTGGACCCCGCCCTGCGCGCGGGCGCGCTGCCGCTGGCCCTGCATCCGGCGATGACCTTCACCGGCACCCCCGTCGACGTCCAGCGCCTGGCCGGCTGCTCCTTCGGCGTCACCGCCCCGGAGGAGCTGCGGCTGGCCGCCGAGGCCCTCGTCATCGAGATGGGCGGCGAGCCCGAGTGGATCGCCGAGGAGCGGCGCCCGCTCTACCACGCGGCCCTCGCCCTCGGTGCGAACCACCTGGTCACCCTGGTCGCCCAGTCCATGGAGCTGCTGCGCGAGGCGGGCGTGGCCGCACCCGACCGGATGCTGGGCCCGCTGCTCGGCGCCGCCCTGGACAACGCCCTGCGGTCCGGCGATGCCGCCCTGACCGGCCCCGTCGCGCGCGGCGACGCGGGCACCGTCGCCGCGCACGTCACCGAGCTGCGCCGGCACGCCCCGCAGGCCGTCGCCGGCTATCTGGCGATGGCCCGCGCCACCGCCGACCGCGCCCTGGCCCACGGGCTGCTGAAACCGGAGCTCGCCGAGGACCTGCTCGGCGTGCTCGCGACCGGGACCGACGGCGCCGAGGGAGAGGCCCGATGACCACCACCCTGCTGCGCACCGCCGCCGAGCTGCACGCGCGCGTGCGTACGGGCCGCCGCGCCGTCGTGATGACGATGGGCGCCCTGCACGAGGGCCACGCCACCCTGATCCGCTCCGCCCGCCGGATCGCCGGTCCTGACGGCGAGGTCGTCGTCACGGTCTTCGTGAATCCCCTCCAGTTCGGCGCGGGCGAGGACCTCGACCGCTACCCGCGCACCCTGGACGCCGACATCGAGGTCGCCGGCCGGGCGGGCGCGGACGTCGTGTTCGCCCCGGCCGTCGACGAGGTCTACCCGGGCGGCGAGCCCCAGGTGCGGATCACCGCCGGCCCCATGGGGGAGCGGCTGGAGGGCGCCTCCCGCCCCGGCCACTTCGACGGCATGCTCACCGTCGTCGCCAAGCTGCTCCATCTGACCCGGCCGGACGTCGCCCTGTACGGGCAGAAGGACGCCCAGCAGCTCGCGCTGATCCGCCGGATGGTCGGCGACCTGAACTTCGACGTGGAGATCGTCGGCGTCCCCACCGTGCGCGAGGAGGACGGCCTCGCGCTGTCCAGCCGCAACCGCTACCTGTCGCCCAAGGAGCGGCGCACCGCGCTCGCCCTGTCGCAGGCGCTGTTCGCGGGCGCCGACCGGCACGCGGCCCAGGAGGCGCTGCGCGCGCGGGCCCGCGAGGTCCCGGCCACGCGCGCGCGTGCCGAAGCGCTCAGCGCCCTCGGCGAGTCCCGCGCCGCGGCCGACGCGCACGCCGTCGCCAAGGCCACGCCCGGCGCCGCCGCGGCCGTCCGCGCCGCCGCCCGCCTGGTCCTGGACGAGGCCGCCCGGCTCACCCCGCCGCTCGAACTGGACTACCTCGCCCTCGTCGACCCGTCCGACTTCACCGAGATCGGCGACGACTTCACCGGCGAGGCCGTCCTCGCCGTCGCCGCCCGGGTCGGCGCGACCCGGCTGATCGACAACATCACCCTCACCTTCGGAGCCGCCTCGTGACCAGCACAGGCATACGACTGCACGCGCCCGCGCCAGGGTGGGCCATCTCCGCGGACGTCGTGGTCGTCGGCTCCGGCGTGGCCGGCCTGACGGCCGCCCTGCGCTGCGAGGCGGCCGGCCTCGACACGGTCGTCGTCACCAAGGCACGCCTGGACGACGGTTCGACCCGCTGGGCCCAGGGCGGCATCGCCGCCGCGCTCGGCGAGGGCGACACCCCCGAGCAGCACCTGGACGACACCCTGGTGGCCGGCGCCGGGCTGTGCGACGAGGAGGCCGTGCGCATCCTCGTCACCGAGGGCCCCGACGCCGTCCGCCGGCTGATCGAGACCGGCGCCCACTTCGACGAGTCCTCCGAGGGCGAGCTGGAACTCACCCGCGAGGGCGGCCACCACCGCCGCCGCATCGCCCACGCGGGCGGCGACGCGACCGGCGCGGAGATCTCCCGCGCCCTGGTCGAGGCCGTCCGCGCGCGGGGCCTGCGCACCGTCGAGAACGCGCTGGTGCTCGACCTCCTCACGGACGCCGAGGGCCGTACCGCGGGCGTCACCCTGCACGTCATGGGCGAGGGGCAGCACGACGGTGTGGGCGCGGTGCACGCGCCCGCCGTGGTCCTGGCGACCGGCGGCATGGGCCAGGTCTTCTCGGCGACGACGAACCCGTCCGTGTCCACCGGCGACGGCGTGGCCCTCGCGCTGCGCGCGGGCGCCGAGGTCAGCGACCTGGAGTTCGTGCAGTTCCACCCGACCGTCCTGTTCCTCGGGCCGGAGGCGGAGGGCCAGCAGCCGCTGGTCTCCGAGGCGGTCCGCGGCGAGGGCGCCCACCTGGTCGACGCCGACGGCGTGCGCTTCATGGTCGGACAGCACGAACTGGCGGAGCTCGCGCCCCGGGACATCGTCGCCAAGGGCATCACGCGGCGGATGCTGGAGCAGGACGCGGAGCACATGTTCCTCGACGCCCGGCACTTCGGCGCCGAGATGTGGGAGCACCGCTTCCCGACGATCCTGGCCGCCTGCCGGGCGCACGGCATCGACCCCGTCACCGCGCCCATCCCGGTCGCCCCGGCCGCCCACTACGCCTCGGGTGGCGTGCGCACCGACCCCCGGGGCCGTACGACGGTCCCCGGCCTGTACGCGTGCGGCGAGGTGGCCTGCACCGGTGTGCACGGCGCCAACCGCCTCGCGTCGAACTCGCTCCTCGAAGGGCTCGTCTACGCCGAGCGCATCGCCGCCGACATCGCCGGGGCCCGCGCGGCCGACGGCCTGCCCGCGCGCGTGCCGCAGCCCGTGCCGCACGCGGAGACCGGGCACCCCCTGCTCGCCCCCGAGGCCCGTTTCGCGATCCAGCGGATCATGACCGAGGGCGCCGGCGTGATCCGCTCCGAGGCCTCCCTCACCGAGGCCGCCGAGCGGATCGAGCGGCTGCGCGCCGAGGCCCGGGACGCCCTCCTGGAGAACGGCAAGACCGCCGAGCCCGGCGTCGACACCTGGGAGGCCACGAACCTGCTGTGCGTGGCCCGCGCCCTGGTGGCCGCCGCCCGGCTGCGCCAGGAGACCCGGGGCTGCCACTGGCGCGAGGACCGGCCCGACCGCGACGACACGGCCTGGCGGCGCCACATCGTCGTACGGCTGAACCCCGACCGCACACTTGCCGTGCACACCACCGACACCGCAGACCTCCCCCCGACCCGGCCCCAGGAGCAGTGACAGCAGTGACCACCCCCGACCTTCCCCTCGCCTCGAACGGCGGCTGCGGCGACGACTGCGCCTGCGGCGCCGGCGAGGAGTACCTGGAGTGCGGGCTCGACCCCGCGCTCGCCCAGCTCCTCGCCGACGCGGGTCTCGACCCCGTCGAGGTCGAGGACATCGCCAACGTGGCCCTCCAGGAGGACCTCGCCGGCGGCGTGGACGTGACGACGGTCGCGACCATCCCCGAGGAGGCCGTCGCCACCGCCGACTTCGTCGCCCGCGAGGACGGCGTCGTGGCCGGCCTCAGGGTCGCCGAGGCGGTCCTCTCGATCGTCTGCGAGGACGAGTTCGAGGTCGAGCGGCACGTCGAGGACGGCGACCGGATCGCGGCGGGGCAGAAGCTCCTGTCGGTGACCACCCGCACCCGCGACCTGCTGACCGCCGAGCGCAGCGCGCTGAACATCCTGTGCCGCCTGTCGGGCATCGCGACGGCCACGCGCGCGTGGGCGGACGCCCTGGACGGCACCAGGGCCCAGGTCCGCGACACCCGCAAGACGACGCCGGGCCTGCGCGCGCTGGAGAAGTACGCCGTGCGCTGCGGCGGTGGCGTCAACCACCGCATGTCCCTGTCGGACGCGGCCCTGGTCAAGGACAACCACGTCGTCGCGGCGGGCGGGGTGGCGCAGGCCTTCGAGGCGGTCCGCGAGGCCTTCCCGGAGGTGCCGATCGAGGTCGAGGTCGACACGCTGCACCAGCTCCGCGAGGTGGTGGACGCCGGCGCCGACCTGATCCTGCTGGACAACTTCACGCCGGGCGAGTGCGAGGAGGCCGTGGCGATCGTCGACGGCCGCGCCGCCCTGGAGGCGTCCGGCCGGCTGACCCTGGACAACGCCAAGACGTACGCGGACACCGGCGTGGACTACCTCGCGGTCGGCGCCCTCACCCACTCCTCGCCGATCCTGGACATCGGCCTGGACCTGCGAGCGGCGGAGTAGGTACCGGCATGCTGCTCACGATCGACGTAGGCAACACCCACACCGTCCTCGGCCTCTTCGACGGCGAGGACATCGTCGAGCACTGGCGCATCTCCACGGACGCGCGCCGCACCGCCGACGAGCTCGCGGTCCTCCTTCAGGGCCTGATGGGCATGCACCCGCTCCTCGGCGACGAACTGGGCGACGGGATCGACGGCATCGCGATCTGCGCGACCGTCCCGTCGGTCCTGCACGAGCTGCGCGAGGTGACCCGCCGCTACTACGGCGACGTCCCCGCCGTCCTCGTCGAGCCGGGCGTGAAGACCGGCGTGCCGATCCAGTTCGACAACCCCAAGGAGGTCGGCGCCGACCGCATCATCAACGCGGTCGCGGCGAACGAGCTGTACGGCGGCCCGGCGATCGTCGTCGACTTCGGCACGGCGACCACGTTCGACGCGGTCTCCGCGCGCGGGGAGTACGTCGGCGGCGTGATCGCGCCCGGCATCGAGATCTCGGTGGAGGCCCTCGGCGTCAAGGCCGCGCAGCTGCGGAAGATCGAGGTGGCCCGGCCCCGGACCGTGATCGGCAAGAACACGGTCGCGGCGATGCAGTCGGGCATCGTCTACGGCTTCGCGGGCCAGGTCGACGGGGTCGTCACCCGGATGGCGCGCGAGCTCGCGGACGACCCCGACGACGTGACGGTGATCGCCACGGGCGGGCTGGCGCCGACCGTGCTCGGGGAGAGCACCGTCATCGACGAGCACGAGCCGTGGCTGACCCTGATCGGGCTCCGTCTGGTCTACGAACGCAACGTCGCCCGGAGCTGACCCGCCACCAGGGCCGGTCACGGCGTATCGGCCCTGGTGAGCCCGGTCCTTCCGGCGCACCCCCAGCCGGGTGTCTCCCCGGCGACACCCGTTCCCCTATGCCGGGATTGTCCGATTAGCGCGTATCGTCGCGGCATGCCCACGCCCTACGGATCCCTCGGCGGCATGGCCTTCGGCGCGGAGGAGCTGCGTGTGCTCCGCCGCGCCCTCGCCCTCGCCCTCCACGCCGGCCCCGCCTCGGCCGAAGACGTCCAGGACTGTCTCCACCTCGCCGAGTCGCTCGACGAGGCGATCCGCGAGGGCGCCCGGCAACGCGCCTTCCTGCTGGACGACCTCGCCCGCTACCGCGCCGCCCTCCCCGGCAGTGCCACGGGCTACCTCGCCCTCCTCGCGGAGGCCCTGGACGCCGGGCACCGGCCCACCTCCGACGACCTCGCCGCCCTCGGGGCCCTGCGCGGCGACAGCGTCGCGGCCGCCCTGCTGGAGCGCTGCGGGCCTCGGGCCGCGACGGACGTGGTGACCCTCCTGGCGCGTCCCGCCGACGCCCCGGCCCTCCCGGCCAGGCCGCTCGTCCCGGCGTCCCGTGCGCGCCTCCAGGCCCTTCCCGGGGGCCTTCGGGGCGCGACCGTCACCCTGCCCGCCCAGGCCGCCGGGGACGAGCCCGCGCAGCCGGCCCGCAAGCGGCCCGCCGAGAAGCCGGCCGCCCCGGCTCCCTCGCCCGGCCGGGAGCCCGCCGCCCCCAAGCCCGGCCGCCCCGTCCCGACCCCCGGCGAGGTCTTCCCGCGCCGCAAGCCCGCCCCGCCCACCACCGCCCCGCCCCAGCAGCTGGCGGCCGGCTGACCGCCCCTGCGCGAAGATCGCCCCGCCCCGTGGCTACCCTGGGACCCATGGACTACGTCTCCGCACTGCTCCCCCCGGTCGTGATGGCCGTGTTCTTCATCGGGCTGATCCGGGTGATCGTGAAGACGCAGGGCGGGGCGAACAAGGCCAAGGAGGACGCGGCCGTGGACGCCGCCCTCGCGCGCGTGGAGAACGCCCGCGGCACCTCCGCGCAGCCCGACGCCTGACCCGCCAGACCCCTCCGGCGTACGACTCCGGCCGGCGCGCGCTGCGCGTGCGCTTTCCGGGTCGTGCGCCCTTTTTGTTCATGTTTGCTGGTGAAGGTGCACGTCGGGGCGCCAACGATCACTTCTCCCACTATTGTTCTGAGTTGTGCCTCGCCCCTTGGGAGAACTCGAAGACGCGGTCATGACGCGGGTGTGGAAGTGGAACCGCCCGGTGACCGTTCGAGAAGTCCTGGAAGATCTCCGGGAGGAACGGTCCATCGCGTACACGACCGTGATGACCGTTATGGACAATCTCCATCAGAAGGGCTGGGTCCGGCGTGAAGCGGAAGGCCGGGCCTATCGATATGAGGCGGTCTCCACTCGCGCCGCCTACGCGGCGGCCCTGATGAACGACGCCTGGTCGCAGAGCGACAACCCCGCCGCCGCTCTCGTCGCCTTCTTCGGCATGATGAGCGACGAACAGCGCACCGCCCTGCGGGACGCCGTACGCATCGTCCAGGGTCCGGAAACGGCCGAGCCGCCGCAACCGTCCGATACACGCGGAGTTACCGGAGGCGATAGCGGCGGCGCCTATACCTCCGGCACCGATACCGCCCCCGATACGGCCGGCGATACCGCGGGGGAGAACCCCGGCTCGGCAGAGGGGCCCGGCGGGCGATAGCGTCCGCTCATGTCAGCAGAGAGCCACTCCGGGGGAAGCGTCTCGGCGGGGAGCACGGAAGTCACCGCAAAAGCCATCACCGTCCGGCGGGCGCGAACCGGCGATGTCCCGGCGGTACGCCGGCTCCTTGACGCGTACGTCCAGCGCCGCATCCTGCTCGACAAAGCCACGGTCACGCTTTACGAGGACATCCAGGAGTTCTGGGTCGCGGAACGTGACGACAACGGCGAGGTCGTCGGCTGCGGTGCCCTGCACGTCATGTGGGAAGACCTGGCGGAAGTCCGCACGCTGGCCGTGAAGCCCGGCCTGCGCGGCGCCGGCGTCGGGCACCAGGTGCTCGAGAAGTTGCTGCACACCGCGCGCTGGCTCGGCGTTCGCCGGGTTTTCTGTCTGACCTTCGAAGTGGACTTCTTCGGCAAGCACGGCTTCGTCGAGATCGGCGAGACCCCGGTCGACACGGATGTCTACGCCGAGCTGCTGCGTTCCTATGACGAAGGCGTCGCGGAGTTCCTGGGTCTCGAACGAGTGAAACCGAACACCTTGGGCAACAGCCGGATGCTTCTGCATCTGTGATCGCCGCATCGGCAAGCCGTATTCCGTCCGACCGGGCATGCCCAGGTGCCCTATGTCCGAAACGCGCATGTTTCCGGGCCGTGGGCGGGAGCCAGGTCTCTCCCGGGGGTTTGTGTTTTTCCGGCAAAAGCGGTTTGCTTTCCGACGTACTGCAGTACTGCATATAACAGGGGACGGCGAAACGGCGGACGCCGCGACCCCCGGCCCTCACGTTATCGATGAAAGGAAATCCGGTGGCACAGAAGGTTCAGGTCCTTCTTGTCGATGACCTCGACGGCGGCGAGGCGGACGAGACCGTGACGTTCGCGCTGGACGGCAAGACGTACGAGATCGATCTCACGACTGCCAATGCGGACAAGCTCCGTGGCCTTCTCGAGCCTTACGTGAAGGGCGGCCGTCGTACCGGAGGCCGTGCTTCGGGTGGGCGTGGAAAGACGCGCGCCGCGTCCGGCGGCGGCAGCCAGGACACCGCGCAGATCCGTGCGTGGGCCAAGGAGAACGGTTACGAGGTCAACGACCGCGGCCGTGTGCCCGCGAGCATCCGTGAGGCCTACGAGAAGGCCAACGGCTGAGCTACGGACCGACGGCGGGCCGGGGGCACCCGTCCCGCAGCCGCAGGCGGTGGCAGTGCGTCGCCACCGTGTCCAGCACCCGCACCAGATCGGGGGCGCCCCCACGGCCCCCAAGCGCCGACAGCGTCGGCAGCGAGGCCTCGACCTCGCCCCCAGGCTCGGGGGGCCGCAGCCACACGGCGGCCCCCTGCACGGCGAGCCCCTGCCCGGGCGGCAGGGGCGCCTCCATGTGGGCGCCCGCGCCGAGCACGGCCAGATCGAGCGGCAGCGCGCCCCACTCCAGCCAGTCCAGGACTCCCGGCACCTCGGGGGCGCTCCCCGCGGCCACCAGCAGCCGCATCCGGCCGCCCAGGGACGCCACCGGCGACCCGGGGGCGAGATGGCGCAGCGCGGCCCGGCCCGCCTCGGCCGGGACGTCCAGCACGTCGAACCGCACCCCCAGGCGCAGCCGCGGCGCGGGGCCGGGCGGGGTGAGCAGCGCCGCCCAGCCGAGGACGCCGCCGTACCAGCCGCGGAGCCGCGTGTGCGGATCGAGCGGCCGGCGGGGCGGGGGGATCGCGGCGGGTTCCGCGGCGACCGCGGGGCGAGGGCCGACCATGTCCGGTGAACCGCGTGAACGCCCGGGTGGTTACGTGACGTGCCGCTTCGGTCGCTCACCGTGTCGCTCGGGGGAGCGCCCGGGGGCGTGAGGTGGCGCAAGGTTGTTCGCCCGTAGCGGAGGGAACCAGGGGCCACGGCATGGAGTGTCAGTCCCAGCGGGTAAGACATCCCTAGTGGGAGGGGGCGACACGCAGGACAGTGGGTCTCACGTTCGCCATCGGCGTAGTGATGGTGAGGGTAACCACCTGGCCTGCGGGAACATCGTCTCGCACCATCGGGTTGGAGCAGATGTCGGCGTCACGGGTCAGGAGGCCATCGACGGTGTCGGCAGTTGGAATGAGCGGTCCCCGCTTGCGGGACTAAGCTGCGGAAGGACAGGGAGGGGAAGTTCCCCCCACTGCCTGACCGCTCTGAGGAGCGATTAACGATGTTCGAGAGGTTCACCGACCGCGCGCGGCGGGTTGTCGTCCTGGCTCAGGAAGAAGCCCGGATGCTCAACCACAACTACATCGGCACCGAGCACATCCTCCTGGGCCTGATCCACGAGGGTGAGGGTGTCGCCGCCAAGGCCCTTGAGAGCCTCGGGATTTCGCTCGAGGCGGTCCGCCAGCAGGTGGAGGAGATCATCGGTCAGGGCCAGCAGGCCCCGTCCGGGCACATCCCCTTCACCCCCCGTGCCAAGAAGGTCCTGGAGCTGTCGCTCCGCGAGGCCCTTCAGCTGGGCCACAACTACATCGGCACGGAGCACATCCTGCTCGGCCTGATCCGTGAGGGCGAGGGCGTCGCCGCCCAGGTCCTGGTCAAGCTGGGCGCTGATCTGAACCGCGTGCGGCAGCAGGTGATCCAGCTGCTCTCCGGTTACCAGGGCAAGGAGACCGCCACCGCCGGCGGGCCTGCCGAGGGCACCCCCTCGACGTCCCTGGTCCTCGACCAGTTCGGCCGGAACCTCACCCAGGCCGCTCGTGAGTCCAAGCTCGACCCGGTCATCGGGCGCGAGAAGGAGATCGAGCGGGTCATGCAGGTGCTGTCCCGCCGTACCAAGAACAACCCGGTCCTGATCGGTGAGCCCGGCGTCGGCAAGACCGCCGTCGTCGAGGGCCTCGCCCAGGCCATCGTCAAGGGCGAGGTGCCCGAGACCCTCAAGGACAAGCACCTCTACACCCTGGACCTCGGCGCGCTGGTCGCCGGCTCCCGCTACCGCGGTGACTTCGAGGAGCGCCTGAAGAAGGTACTCAAGGAGATCCGCACCCGCGGCGACATCATCCTGTTCATCGACGAGCTCCACACGCTGGTCGGTGCGGGTGCCGCCGAGGGCGCCATCGACGCGGCCTCCATCCTGAAGCCGATGCTGGCCCGCGGCGAGCTGCAGACCATCGGTGCGACCACCCTGGACGAGTACCGCAAGCACCTGGAGAAGGACGCGGCCCTCGAGCGCCGCTTCCAGCCCATCCAGGTCGCCGAGCCGTCCCTGCCGCACACGATCGAGATCCTCAAGGGTCTGCGCGACCGGTACGAGGCGCACCACCGGGTCTCCATCACCGACGAGGCGCTGGTCCAGGCCGCCACCCTGGCCGACCGGTACATCTCGGACCGCTTCCTGCCGGACAAGGCGATCGACCTGATCGACGAGGCCGGCTCCCGGATGCGCATCCGCCGGATGACCGCGCCGCCGGACCTGCGCGAGTTCGACGAGAAGATCGCCGGTGTCCGCCGGGACAAGGAGTCCGCGATCGACTCGCAGGACTTCGAGAAGGCCGCCTCCCTGCGCGACAAGGAGAAGCAGCTCCTCGCCGCCAAGGCCAAGCGGGAGAAGGAGTGGAAGGCCGGCGACATGGACGTCGTCGCCGAGGTCGACGGCGAGCTGATCGCCGAGGTCCTCGCGACCGCCACCGGCATCCCGGTCTTCAAGCTGACCGAGGAGGAGTCCAGCCGTCTGCTCCGCATGGAGGACGAGCTGCACAAGCGGGTCATCGGCCAGAACGACGCCGTCAAGGCGCTGTCGAAGGCGATCCGCCGTACGCGTGCCGGTCTGAAGGACCCGAAGCGCCCCGGTGGCTCGTTCATCTTCGCCGGCCCGTCCGGTGTCGGTAAGACCGAGCTGTCCAAGGCGCTCGCCGAGTTCCTCTTCGGCGACGAGGACGCGCTGATCTCCCTCGACATGTCGGAGTTCAGCGAGAAGCACACGGTCTCGCGGCTCTTCGGTTCCCCGCCCGGATACGTGGGCTACGAAGAGGGCGGCCAGCTGACCGAGAAGGTCCGCCGCAAGCCGTTCTCCGTGGTCCTGTTCGACGAGGTCGAGAAGGCCCACCCGGACATCTTCAACTCGCTGCTGCAGATCCTGGAGGACGGTCGCCTGACCGACTCCCAGGGCCGGGTCGTGGACTTCAAGAACACGGTCATCATCATGACGACCAACCTCGGCACCCGGGACATCTCCAAGGGCTTCAACCTGGGCTTCGCGGCCTCGGGCGACACGAAGACCAACTACGAGCGCATGAAGAACAAGGTGTCGGACGAGCTCAAGCAGCACTTCCGTCCCGAGTTCCTCAACCGCGTCGACGACGTGGTCGTCTTCCCGCAGCTCACGCAGGAGGACATCCTGCGGATCGTCGACCTGATGATCGGCAAGGTGGACGAGCGCCTGAAGGACCGGGACATGGGCATCGAGCTCTCCCAGTCCGCCAAGGAGCTGCTGTCCAAGAAGGGCTACGACCCCGTGCTGGGCGCCCGGCCGCTGCGCCGGACCATCCAGCGCGAGATCGAGGACTCCCTGTCGGAGAAGATCCTCTTCGGCGAGCTGCGCCCCGGCCACATCGTGGTCGTGGACACCGAGGGCGAGGGTGAGAGCAAGACCTTCACCTTCCGCGGCGAGGAGAAGTCGGCCCTGCCGGACGTCCCGCCGATCGAGCAGGCCGCCGGTGGGACGGGCCCGAACCTGAGCAAGGAGGCGTAAGCCTCACGACCCACCCGAAGGGGCCGGTGCGAGAAGCACCGGCCCCTTCGGCGTGCCCGGACGTCCCGCTACGACAGCTGTCCGTCGTAGTCGGGGAGCTTGTACGTCTTCTCGGCGTGGCCGCCCGAGAGGTCGGTGGCGCTGTTGCCGATGTTCGCGATGATCGTGTAGCCGCGCTTCTCGATGTCGACGCGCTGGGCCGTCTTGTAGTCGGCGACGTTCTTGAACAGGTCGAGGAATCCGCGCACATACAGGCCGGAGACCTCGTAGCCGACGTGCTCGAGGTTGAAGTCGGTGACCCCGGCGATGATGCCCGGGCGGGCCGTCACGAAGAACAGTGCGACGCCGTGGTCCTGGGCGTACTGCGCGACCCGCAGGGCCGGTCTGTTGGCCGGCTGCGGGAAGCTGAAGCCGAAGTCCGTCTCCAGGGTGGTGTTGTCGATGTCGAAGACGATCGCCTGCTTCTCGCCGGGCCGGGCGCCGGCGATCCGCTGCTTCAGATACGGCAGGGCCTGGTCCATCACCGCCTGGCAGTCCCGCTGCCAGGTCGCGTAGTCGACGTCCGCCGCGGCCGTCACGGCGGTACTGGCGGCCGGGGACGTCGTCGCGGGGGCCGCCGCTTCGGCGGGGACCGCGAGGGCCACGAGAGCGGCGGCGGAGGTGGCTCCGACCGCGATACGGCGCGCCCAGGGGCGAAGCGTCATCTGGGGGGTCCTCTCACGTCATGTGCGCTGGATGGTCGCGTGCATGGTCGTGGAACGTAGTGACCCGCGGGAATCCCGCGGGTTACCGGACGGTAGCCGACCGCGAGGCGTGGCTCACATAGGCGGGCGCGAATTTGTTACCGAAAGGCCTGTGCATTCGCGTAGCGCGGGTCACATTCCGGGGTTCCTGAGAGGGCGGTGGCGGTGACATGGGGCACGCGAGGTACGTCACGTACTAACCGAAATAGTGGATATGCCCTTTCCGGCAAAACGGACATTATGCCCCCTGTGGGGCTCGTGTAGCCCTCTGTCAAGGGGTCTGACCTGGTTCGTCCGTATTGGGCGCTCTGCCAAGATTCATTGGTTTTTACAGGCATGTACTAGGGAGGGCCGTAGATAAGGCGTTTTGGGGTGAGGCGGGAGAGGGGTTACCAAGGGATGGCGCCATCCGGTGCGGCTCATGTGCCGAATGGCCTTCCCCGTCGTCTTCCCCGTGAGGTTTCGAATGTCCCCGCGCTTTTCTCTCCGTTCGCCCCGTACGTCCGCGTTCCGCACCCGTGCCGCTGTGCTGGCCGCCGGCCTGGGGGCCTCGGTCGTGCTGGGCGCCGGAGGCGCGGTCGCTGCCGAGATGAACTCGGGCACCGGTGCCGCCGCCGCCGTCACGGCGCAGAGCGCCGCCGCGAAGAAGGCCGCCGCCAAGAAGGCCGTGTCCTGGGTGGTGCCGGTGAAGAAGTACACGAAGTCCGCCTCGTTCATGCAGAACGGCGCCCGCTGGGCCCACAAGCACAGCGGTCAGGACTTCGCGGTGCCCAGCGGCACCCAGGTCGTGGCCGCGCACGGCGGCACCGTCGTGAAGGCCGGCGGCAACGGCGCCGGTGACGGTCCGGCGTACGGCAACGCCATCGTGATCAAGCACGGCAACGGCACGTACTCCCAGTACGCCCACCTGTCGCGCATCGAGGTGAAGATCGGCCAGGTCGTCAAGACCGGCCAGGAGATAGCCAAGTCCGGCAACACCGGCAACTCCAGCGGTCCCCACCTGCACTTCGAGATCCGCAAGACCCCGAACTACGGTTCCGCGATCAACCCGGTGGCCTTCCTGCAGGCCAAGGGTCTGAAGATCTGACCTATCGCGACGTCCGGGCGCCCTGATGCGCCTGGGTGACCAGATCGATGGCGACCTCGAGGACGGCTTCCCGCTTGTCCTCGGGGTCGCCTTCGAGGTCTCTGAGCACGAACATGCCGGCGTGCAGCGTGAACAGCGCGCTGACGCAGCGCACCTGGTCGACCAGCTCGGAGTCCGGGTCGATGATGATGTCCCGCATGCCGAGCATGCGGGACTTGAACATCTCGCCGATGCTCAGCTCGCGGACCGTCGCCTGGTTCTCCTGCATGAAGCGGAAGAGCGGGGCCGCGTCGGTCAGGGTCTGGCTGTAGCGGCGGACTATCTCCTGCTTCGTGGCCAGGGTGTGCGGCTGTCGCCGCCCCCACTCGATGAGCTCCTCGATCGGCTTCGTCAGATCCTCGAAGAGGCTGACGATGATCTCTTCCTTGGTCTTGAAGTGGTAGTAGAGCGCGGCCTTGGTGACGTCCAGACGCTCGGCGATCTCCCGCAGCGAGGTCTTCTCGTATCCCTGCTCGGCGAAGAGCTCCAGGGCCACGTCCTGGATGCGCTGGCGGGTGTTCCCGCGGCGCCGCTGTTTGGTGCCGTCCATGGTGCCACCCATCCTCGTACTCCTCGGTCCTCAGGGAAAACTTACTTGACGCCCGGCTAGTTCATTCCCTACCTTGCTCCCTGAGTGTAGACAACTAGCCGGGCGGCAAGTAAGTACCTGGGGGAGTGGGGATCATGGCCGAGACACTGACGGTGGACACCGGACCGGCGGGTCAGGAGGACCAGGCCGGCACACAGCCGAGGAGCGTACGCGTCGTCCTCCTCGCGCTGATGATCACGATGATGCTGGCGATGCTCGACAACATGATCATCGGCACGGCGATGCCGACGATCGTGGGCGAGCTCGGCGGTCTGGAGCACCTGTCGTGGGTCGTGACGGCGTACACGCTGGCGACCGCGGCCTCCACGCCGCTGTGGGGCAAGCTCGGCGACATGTACGGACGCAAGGGCGTCTTCATGTCGTCGATCGTGCTGTTCCTCGTCGGCTCCGCCCTCAGCGGCATGGCCCAGGACATGGGCCAGCTCATCGGGTTCCGGGCCGTGCAGGGCCTCGGCGCCGGCGGTCTGATGGTCGGCGTCATGGCGATCATCGGCGACCTCATCCCGCCCCGGGAGCGCGGCAAGTACCAGGGCATGATGGCCGGCGTCATGGCGCTCGCGATGATCGGCGGCCCGCTCGTCGGCGGCACCATCACCGACCACTGGGGCTGGCGCTGGGCCTTCTACATCAACCTGCCCCTCGGCGTCGTGGCGCTCGCCGCGATCAGCGCCGTGCTCCACCTGCCGAAGAAGCGGGCGCAGGCGCGCATCGACTATCTGGGCGCCGGGCTGCTGACCGTGGGCATCACCGCGATCGTGCTGGTCACCACGTGGGGCGGCACCGAGTACGCCTGGACCTCCGCGATGATCATGGAGCTCATCGCGATCGGCGTCGTCGCGCTCGTCGGGTTCGTGTTCTGGCAGACGAAGGCCGCCGAGCCGGTCGTACCGCTGCACATCTTCCGCAGCCGGAACTTCACCCTGATGTCCCTGATCGGCTTCATCACCGGCTTCGTGATGTTCGGCGCGACGCTGTTCCTGCCGCTGTACCAGCAGTCCGTGCAGGGCGCCTCGGCCACCAACTCCGGTCTGCTGCTGCTCCCGATGCTCGGGGCGATGCTCGTCACCTCGATGGTCGCCGGCCGCGTGACCACGAGCACCGGGCGCTACAAGCTCTTCCCGGTCGTCGGCAGCGTGCTGATGGTCGTCGGCCTCTACCTGCTGTCGACCATGGACACCGGGACCAGCCGGTTCACCTCCGGCGTGTTCATGGCGGTCGTCGGCCTCGGCATGGGCTGTCTGATGCAGATCACCATGCTCGTCGCGCAGAACAGCGTCGAGATGAAGGACATGGGCGTCGCCTCCTCCTCCACCACGCTCTTCCGCACGCTCGGCTCCTCCTTCGGCGTCGCGATCATGGGCGCGCTGTTCAACAACCGGGTGCAGGACGTCATGTCCGAGCGGGCCGGTGCCCTGGGCGCGAAGATCACCGAGCAGTCGGCGCAGCTGGACGCGGCCAGCCTCGCGAAGCTGCCGGCGGCGGCCCGTGAGGCGTACCAGCACGCGGTGTCGTCCGGGACGCACTCCGCGTTCCTGCTGGGCGCCGTGGTCGCCGTGCTGTCCCTGGTGACGGCCGTGTTCGTGAAGGAGGTCCCGCTCAAGGGGACCGGGCCCGAGGCGGCCGTCAAGGAGTAAGCGGCGCGCCGAAGGACCACGCGAAGGCCCCCGCACGGTGATCCGTACGAGGGCCTTCGCACAGGTCAGGGGAGCAGGGGATAGCTGCCCGTGCTCGTCGGCGCGTGCTCCGGCAGCCACAGCACCGCGACCGCGCCCTCGGCCGGGACATGGTCGGGGGAGCCCGCCGGGCGGATGTTGCGGAACGTCAGCCGGGCGCCCAGCACCCTGGCCTGGCCCGCCGCGATCGTCAGCCCCAGGCCGTGGCCGTGCCCGGCGCGGTCGCTGCTGCCCGTGCGGAAGCGGCTGGGCCCGTCGGCGAGCAGGTCCTCGGGGAAGCCGGGGCCGTGGTCGCGCACCCGGACGACCCGCCCCTCCACCGTGACCTCGACGGGCGGCCTGCCGTGCCGCGCGGCGTTCGCCAGCAGGTTGAACAGCACACGCTCGAGCCGCCGCGGGTCCGTCGTGACCTCCGACTCGTGCACGACCCGCACCTCGATCGCGGGGTCCTTCACCGCGACCCGCCGCACGACGAACTCGCCCAGCAGGATGTCCTGCAGCTCGGCCCGCTCCGAGGCGCTGTCCAGCCGCGCCACCTCCAGCACGTCCTCGACCAGTGTGCGCATCGCCTTCGCCCGATCCAGGACCAGCTCCGTGGGCCGCCCGGGCGGCAGCAGCTCGGCCGCCGTCAGCAGCCCGGTGACCGGTGTGCGCAGCTCGTGCGCGATGTCGGCGGTGACCCGGCGCTCCGCCTCCAGCCGCTGCTGGAGCGCGTCCGCCATGGCGTCCACCGCGCTCGCGAGATCGTCCGTCTCGTCCCGTACGACACCCCCGATGGCGTCCCGCACCCGGACGTCCGGCTCCCCGCTCGCCACCCGGTTGGCCGCGGCCGCCGCCTTGCGCAGCCGGCGCGACAGCTGCCCGCCGATGAGCACCCCGAGCGCGCTGCCGCCGAGCACCACCGCGATACAGCCGATGATCATGGCCTGGTCGAGCCGGCTGAGGATCTGCTCGCTGCGGTCGGTCCAGCCGGTCCGCAGCGACAGCACATGCCCGTTGCTCAGCGGGACGGCCGCCCAGATGTCGGGCGCGCCGCCGGCGGTCTCCGTCACGTAGGTCGCCCGCCGGCCCTCCTCGACCTTGTCGCGCAGCGCGGCGGGCAGCTCCGGATCGTCGATCGTGGCGTTGGGGAAGTTCAGCCGCTTCGACTGCTCGAAGCTGCGCTGGGCGATCTGCACCCGCTCGTCCGCGACGTCCCGCGCGCTGTCCAGCATCGAGACCCGGGCCTGGTTGTGCACGACCAGGCTCAGGACGACCGCGACGAGCGCGCCGACCAGCGCGATCGCCGCGCTCAGCTTCCAGCGCAGGCCCGTGCGGATCGCCACCCGGTCCCGCAGCCCGGTGCGGCGCCCCCGCGTCCGTCCCCTCATGAGCGCGCCCCCAGGCCGGTCCAGGTCCATGACACCGCCGGCGCCCGGGCCCCCGCCCGCGGCCGGCCCGGCGAGCCCGGCGCTCCCCGCGCCCGACGCGGCCGTACGTCCGAACATCCCCCGCATGCCGCCCCGCTCAGGCCTTCAACTTGTAGCCGAAGCCACGGACCGTCTCGACCCGGTCCTGGCCGATCTTCTGGCGCAGCCGCTGCACATGGACGTCCACGACCCGGGTGTCCCCGCCCCAGCCGTAGTCCCACACGCGCTCCAGCAGCTTGTCGCGGGACAGCACGGTCCCGGGCGCGGAGGAGAACTCCAGCAGCAGCCGCATCTCGGTCGGCGTGAGCGCCACCGGCTGCCCGGCCCGGCGCACCTCCATGCCCTCCGTGTCGACCTCCAGGTCCCCGAAGGTCAGCAGCCCGCCGGCGGCCCCGTCGCCGTCGTCCTCCGCACGGTCGCCGCCGTTCGCGTGCCCGAAGCGGCGCAGCACCGCCCGGATGCGCGCGACCAGTACGGCACCGTCGAACGGCTTGGTCACGTAGTCGTCGGCGCCCGCCTCCAGGCCCAGCACCACGTCGATGGAGTCCGCGCGGGCCGACAGCATGATCACCGGCACGGTCGACTCGTCGCGGATGCGGCGGCACAGGCTCACGCCGTCCAGGCCCGGGACCATGACGTCCAGGAGCGCGATGTCGGGCCGGTCGGCCCGGAACGCCTCCAGCCCCGACAGCCCGTCGGGCATGGCCGTGACCGCGAAGCCGTCCCGCTCCAGGGCGAGCTGGGTGGCCTCACGGATGACGTCGTCGTCCTCGACGAACAGGACGTGGGTCTGCTCTGCCATCCAGGTGCTCTCAGTCCTCGTGTGCGGTCAGGGGTGCGGCGGACGTGCTCACTTGACAGACGCGTGGGCCCGGCGAAGCGTTCACCGCCGTGGGCGGCGCCACTCAGCCGGCCGGCGCGGGCGTGTCCTGGCCGTCGTCCAGGGTGCCGTAGTCGGTGTGCGTGCTGTACTCGCGCACGAACCGGCCGGACCTCCACCGGTACGACACGACGTTCTCGCTCGACGGGTTCGACAGCGCGTCGTCCTTGGCGTACACCTGCTCGGTCACCACCAGGTAGCCCCGGTCGATCTCGGCGTAGACGGGAGGCTCCTCGGCCCTGAAGACGTTCCGGTACGCGCCGTCGCGCTCCCGGTACACGTACGAGGCGACCCCGACCGCGTCCCCGCAGGACAGGACGTTGACCACGATGTCGTCGGCCGGCCCTGCGGTGAGGTCACCGTACGACACGTCCACGGGGTACTCGTCGGACACGCACGGCTTCAGCGCCCGCTTGACCTGCCGGGAGACCTCGGGGTCCGCCAGCACCAGCCGCACGGCCGCGCGCCGGTCCGGAACCGGGGTGGGGGAGGCCGAGGCGAGCTCCGGGGAGGTGTAGGCCGAACTGCCCACGCTCTCCGCGCGCGCCGGGCCCTCGTCCCGGGCGCCGGTGCCGCCGGTGGCACAGGCGGAGGCGAAAAGGGCGAGGGCGACGACCACGGCCACCGCCGTGAACGCCGCCTGAAGATTCCCCCGGACCGCGGATTCGTCGTCCTCGGCGTCCGGTTCGGTGCCGGGACCGCCGTCGTCCGAGCGCCCGGTGCCGCCCGTCGTCGTGCCTAGGCCGCGCAACGCTCCCGCTCCTCACGCTCCAGCGCGCGTGCGTCCAGATCGCGGTTCTCCAGCTCCTCGCGGAGCCGGGCGAGCGCCCGGTGCAGCGTGCTCTTGACCGTTCCCGCCGACATGCCGAGGGCGGCGGCCGTCTCCTCCGTGGACATCTGCTCCCAGTGTCGCAGGACGACGACACTGCGTTGCTTGGGAGCGAGAACCTTCATGATGTCCATCAGCAGGGCGCGGTCCGCGTGCTGCTCGGTGGCGTCGTCGACCGAGGCGTCGGGCAGCTGCTCGGTGGGCACCTCCTCCAGCTTGCGCGCACGCCACCACTCGGTGCGGGTGTTGATCATCACGCGGCGCAGGTAGGCGTCGGCGAGGCGCTTGTCCGCGATGCCGTCCCAGCGGTGGTACGTGCGCACCAGCGCGGTCTGCA
Source organism: Streptomyces sp. NPDC059852 (assembly GCF_042731455.1). Taxonomy (NCBI): domain Bacteria; kingdom Bacillati; phylum Actinomycetota; class Actinomycetes; order Kitasatosporales; family Streptomycetaceae; genus Streptomyces; species Streptomyces sp. NPDC059852. The sequence goes on from NZ_JBHWJK010000010.1 coordinate 226,397, forward strand.
GCAGGTCCTGGGCGTCGACCGGGTCCGGGACCAGCCGGCGGGCGCTGCGCAGCAGCGCGTCCTGCCGGGTGCGGACGTACTCCTCGAACTCGAGCACCTCTCCCTGCGCCATGCTGACCGCCTCCTGATTCCCCGTCACCGGCGGCCCGTTCGCCGTCGGTCTTCCTGCCTGTGCTTCGTGGTCGTCCCCGTCTGCCGGGTACGGGAAAGAAGCTACGGAGGCGTTGTCACGGGGCTGTCCGAGGCAGCCTGCGGGGAACGCTCGGCTGTCCGTCGGTTGTGTAACGGAAGCAGGAAACGGGCGAAACGACCAGGGTTGTTGGAGCTACTGTGTGCCGATATGTCCGGGTCTGGACTGAGGAACGGCTGTGAAGTACGGGGCGCGGGAGCCCGGTTCCTGTGACAGGGACCGGTCCTCCCGGGGGCTGTCAGCTCGCCGGCAGCCGGTACATCCCGTCCGGCAACGGCTCGACCAGACCGTCCGCGACGAGGCCGTCCAGGGCGCGGGCCCGCTGTACCGGCTCGTGCCACACCCGGTCGAGCGCGGCCTGCGGCACGGGCGCGTGCGCGTCGCGCAGCACGGCGAGCAGCTTGCCGCGCACCTGACGGTCGGTCCCGGCGTACGTCTGCCCCCGGCGCGGCGGGCCCTCGTGCTCCGGCTTGCCCGCCAGCTGCCACGCGCACTGCGCGGCGATCGGGCAACGGTGGCAGGCCTCGTTCTTCGCCGTGCACACGAGCGCGCCCAGCTCCATCGACGCGGCCGCCCATCGCGAGGCGGTGCGCTCGTCCTCCGGGAGCAGCGCGCGCGCGAGTTTGCGCTCGGCGGCCGTCGTGGCGTTCGGCGGGTACTGCACACCGGTCACCGCCCGGGCGAGCACCCGGCGGACGTTGGTGTCCAGGACGGCGTGCCGCTGGCCGTACGCGAAGGAGGCGACCGCGGCCGCCGTGTACTCGCCGATGCCGGGCAGCGCCAGGAGCTGGGCGTGGTCGGTCGGTACGTCGCCGCCGTGCCGTTCCGCTATGGCGACGGCGGCGCCGTGCAGCCGCAGCGCGCGGCGCGGGTAGCCGAGCCGGCCCCAGGCGCGGACCGCCTCGCCGGGGGTGTCCTTGGCGAGGTCGGCGGGGCGGGGCCAGCGGGCCAGCCACTGCTCGTAGACGGGCAGGACGCGGCTGACCGGGGTCTGCTGGAGCATGAACTCACTGACCATCACGCCCCAGGGGCCGGCGTCGGGGCGCCGCCAGGGGAGGTCGCGTGCGTTCTCCTCGAACCAGTCGATGACGGCGCCGTGCATCGGCTGACCGTGGGGGCCGTCGGAACGGGGCGCGGCGGAGTGGCTGTGCGGGGGTTTCGTGGGCGCAGTCATGGCCTTCCGATCCTGCCATGCCGGGGGCGGCGGGAAGGGGAGGCGGCGGTGTCGGTGCGTTTCCCGCCGGGGGCGGGCGGTGGGCCGCCTCAGCCCGCCGCCCGTGATCGCCGCCGTGAAGTGCCGTCCGGGTCCGAGCAGTTCGGCGGCGGAAGGGCGTTCCGGAACGTCTCCGGGATGATGATCCGGAAAAGTTGTCGTCTCGGCGGCGGGTGACACCAGGTCGGGCACCGATCTCTCGTACAGTTTGCGCCGTGGGATCTCTGCGCAATCCGGTCGGGCCGCTTCCCTCCTCCATCTACTGGCGACGGAGGGCCGTCATGCTGTCCGTGGTCGCCCTGTTGGCCCTCGTGGTCACCTGGGTGGTCACCTCGGGCGGTGGCGGCGGCAACAACGACGCCGGCGGGTCCGACGGCAAGAACCCCTCGCCCTCGACGATCACTCCGGGGCCGTCGGGTTCGGGCCCGGCCATCAGCCAGGCGCCGGGTGGACGCGACGAGTCGCCGGGCGGCTCGGACTCCGGCGGATCGGGTGCGGACGACGGCTCCGGATCGGGCTCCGGCGGCGGTGAGGCCGGGAGTTCCGGCGGCGAGGCCGGCTCCGGCGGCGGCTCCGCGGGCGGCGGTCCGGGCACCGCGGTCGGCGCGGGCGACACGGTCGCCGAAGGGTCCTCGCTGCCCAACTGCATCGCCGGACAGGTGAAGTTGACGCTGCGCAGCCTGCGCAACTCCTACGCGCCCGGCCGGCAGCCGACCTTGCGGCTGACGGCGGCGAACTCCTCCGGCTACGACTGCAAGATCGACCTCGGCCCGAAGAACGCCGTGACGACCATCACGCAGGCCGGCGCCGACGACGACATCTGGTCCTCCGCCGACTGCCCCGAGGGCGCCGGCAATCTGCAGTTCCGGGTGCCGGCCAAGGCGAGCATCACGTACACCGTGAAGTGGGACCGCAAGCCGAGCGCGCCGCAGTGCGCGACCCCGAAGGCCGGTGCGGCCAAGGCCGGGACCTACCTGGTGGAGACGAAGACGCCGGGCTTCGGCACGGTCCAGACGTCGTTCGTGCTCGACAAGGACTAGCAGTCGGTCCCTGATGCCCGGCTAGACGTACCGCTCCAGGATCGAGCTCTCCGCCAGGCGGGACAGGCCCTCGCGGACGCTGCGGGCGCGGGCCTCGCCGACGCCGTCCACGGTCTGGAGGTCGTCGACGCTGGCGGCCAGCAGCTTCTGCAGGCCGCCGAAGTGCTCCACCAGCCGGTCGATGATGGCACCCGGCAGCCTCGGCACCTTGGCCAGCAGCCGGAAGCCGCGCGGCGAGACGCCCGAGTCCAGCGCCTCCGGGGAGCCGGTGTAACCCAACGCCTTGGCGACCGTGGGCATTTCGAGGAGCTCCGCGTGGGACAGGGCGTCCAGCTCGTACAGCGCCTCGTCGACCGTGCGGGAGCGCTTGGCGGTGGGCTCGGGGACGTAGTCGCGCACCACGAGCTCGCGCTCGGGCTCCACACCGGCGATCAACTCGTCCAGCTGGAGCGCCAGGAGCCGTCCGTCGGTGCCCAGCTCCACCACGTACTCGGCGATCTCCGTCGCGATGCGCCGGACCATCTCCAGACGCTGGGCGACCGCCGAGACGTCCCGGACCGTCACCAGGTCCTCGATCTCCAGCGCCGACAGCGTGCCCGCGACCTCGTCCAGACGGAGCTTGTAGCGCTCCAGGGTCGCCAGCGCCTGGTTGGCGCGGGACAGGATCGCCGCCGAGTCCTCCAGGACGCGGCGCTGACCGTCCACGTACAGCGCGATCAGCCGCATCGACTGCGAGACCGAGACGACGGGGAAGCCGACCTGCTTGCTGACCCGGTCCGCCGTGCGGTGCCGGGTGCCCGTCTCCTCCGTGGGGATCGTCGGGTCCGGGACCAGCTGGACGCCGGCCCGCAGGATCTTCGACAGGTCCGACGAGAGCACGATGCCGCCGTCGAGCTTGCACAGCTCACGCAGCCGCGTCGCCGTGAACTCGACGTCCAGGACGAATCCGCCCGTGCACATCGCCTCGACGGTCCTGTCGGAGCCGAGGACGATGAGTCCGCCGGTGTTGCCGCGGAGGATCCGCTCCAGGCCGTCGCGCAGCGCCGTGCCCGGTGCCACGGCGCTCAGTGAGGCGCGCATCAGGCCATCGGCACCGGAGCTCCCGCCGGCCTTTCCGGGAGCTGCTGCCCGGTCGTTGGCTGCCACTGCACTCCTCCGGTCGCAGGTTCCAAGGCGCTCCCGTTTCGCACATTCGGTTCGTACGGACGGGCGAGACCTGGGCAAAGTCTACCGGCGGTCCTCGCCGTCCCGTGGGGCCTCTCGCCGACGCGAGCGCGGAAGGACCCTGAGGGCGTCCCCCATGTCGGCCACTTCCAGCACCTTCATGCCCGACGGGACCTTCCCCGGGTCGCCCGGGACGAGGGCGTGCGTGAAGCCCAGACGGTGGGCCTCGGTCAGTCTGCGCTGCACGCCCGTGACCCGTCTGACCTCGCCCGCGAGGCCCACCTCGCCGATCGCGACGAGATTCTTGGGGAGAGGTGTGTCACTCGCGGCGGAGGCCAGCGCCAGGGCCACCGCGAGATCGGCCGCGGGCTCCGAGAGCTTCACCCCGCCGACCGTCGCCGTGTAGATGTCCCGCTTGCCGAGCGCGCTGATCCGGCCGCGCTGCTCCAGCACGGCCAGCATCATCGACACCCGCGAGGTCTCCAGCCCGGACGTCGTCCGCCGGGGGGAGGGGATCTGGGAGTCGACGGTGAGCGCCTGGACCTCGGCGACCAGGGGGCGGCGGCCTTCGAGCGTGACCGTCAGGCAGGTGCCCGGCACCGGCTCGTCACGGCGGGTCAGGAAGAGGCCGCTCGGATCGGTCAGGCCCGTGATGCCCTCGTCGTGCAGCTCGAAGCAGCCGACCTCGTCCGTCGCCCCGTAGCGGTTCTTGACGCCCCGGACGAGCCGCAGGCGCGCGTGCCGGTCGCCCTCGAAGTGCAGCACCACGTCGACCAGGTGCTCCAGCAGGCGGGGACCGGCGATGGCGCCGTCCTTGGTGACGTGTCCCACGAGCAGCGTGGACATGCCGCGCTCCTTGGAGGCGCGGATCAGGGCTCCGGCCACCTCGCGGACCTGGGCCATGCCGCCGGGGGCGCCGTCGATCTCCGGGGAGGCCACCGTCTGCACGGAGTCGAGGATGAGCAGGGACGGCTTCACCGCGTCCAAATGCCCGAGCACGGCCGACAGATCGGTCTCGGCCGCGAGGTACAGATGGTCGTCGAGGGCGCCGATGCGGTCGGCGCGCAGCCGCACCTGGCTCGCGGACTCCTCGCCCGTGACATAGAGGGTGCGGTGCTCGTCGCTCGCGGACTTGGCGGCGACGTCCAGCAGCAGCGTGGACTTGCCGACGCCGGGCTCGCCCGCGAGGAGGACGACCGCGCCGGGCACCAGGCCGCCGCCGAGGACCCGGTCCAGCTCGGGCACGCCGGTGCTGCGGGCGGTCGCCGTACGGCCGTCGACCTGGCCGATCGGCAGGGCGGAGCTGGTGACCCGGCCGGGGGCCGTGGTGCGGACCGCGGGCGCGCCGTACTCCTCGACCGTCCCCCACGCCTGGCACTCGGGGCAGCGGCCGAGCCACTTGGCCGTCTGCCAGCCGCACTCGGTGCAGCGGTAGGACGGGCGGTCCTTGGTGGACTTGGTACGGGCAGCCATGCGAAGAACCGTAGCCGAGGCCACTGACAGCGCCCCCGCCGCGGACCGGCCCGGCAGGGGGCTCGGCGCGCGTCCGGCATGCGTTCGGCATGTACGGGACATGGAAACCGGGGCTTCTGTACCCCATTGAGGGATCGTTTCACCCGTACGGATTAAATGTGCTCAAGCAGGGAGAAGGCGCCGGCGCCGGCCGCCTACGGTCCCCCAATGACGAGCAGCAGTCCGGAGACCCCGACCCGCACCACCGGCGCGCACAGGGCGCATCGGGAAGCGCGTGATCGTGCGGCGGCGCGAACGGTGGCGCAGCACCCGCCCGCGCGCTACGAGCCGTATCTGGACGGGCTGTTCACCTACTGCCTGTCCGTGCTGTGCGACCACGACGCCGCGACCGCCGCCCTCGCCGACGTCCTCGCGCTCGCCGAGCGCCGCGGGCAGCGGATGCCGGCCGGCCCCGCCGACCGCCGGCCCTGGCTGTACGCGCTGGCCCGCTGGGCGTGCCTGCGCAAGCTGGCCGAGGCCAAGCAGAAACGTCAGGGCAGCCACGCGGCGGGCCGGCACGGCGCCCACCGGGGGACGACCGGACCCGAGCCGGGCCCGTCCGTCCCCGAGGACGTCCAGGAGCAGCGGCGCCGCGAACTCGCCCGGCTGGCCTGGCCGGAGGCCGCCGGCACCACCCCGGAGCAGCGCGAGGCCCTCGAACTCGCCGTGCGCCACCACCTCGCCGCCCATGAGGTCGCCGCCGTCCTCGGCCTCGGTCTCGCCGCCGCACGCGAGCTGCTCGCCTCCGCCGCCTGCGAGGTGGAACGCACCCGCGCGGCCCTCGCCGTCGTCGAGACCGGCACCTGCCCGGGCGTCGCCCGGCTCACCGGCGACCAGCAGCTCGTCCTCGGCACCGCCCTGCGCCGTGAGCTCGTCCGGCACGTCGACGACTGCCCGCGCTGCCGACGCACGGCCGAGCGCGCCGTCCCCGGCCGGTGGCCCGGTGCCGCCGTCACCCCCGCGGAGCTGCCCATCCTGCCCGCCCCGCGCGCGGCCCTGCACAGGGCGCTCGCGCACTCCCCCCGCGCGCGGGGAGCCGTGTCGCCCCGCTTCGACCGGCGTGGCTTCCCGATGGACCCGAAGGACCGCGCCGCCCGCCGGGACCGGCTGCGCGCGCGTGCCGTCACCACGACCGTCGTCGCCACCGTCGTCGCCGCCCCGGTCCTCGCCCTGTGGGCGGCCTACCGGGGCACCCCGACCGGCGAGTCCGCCGACGGGCACTCGGCCACCGCCGGCGCGGCGCACGGCCCCGGTGCCCTCGACGGGCAGGGCGCGGACGGCGGCTACGAGAACGCCGGCAACGCCAGCCCCCGCCAGGACGACCGCTTCGCCGGACGCGACGACGATCCGGACGTCTCCGTGGAGGTCGTCAGCGTCGGCGGCACCGGCGGGAAGAGCGCCGCCCGGCTGGAGGTGTCGGCGTCGACCAGCGGCGACACCACGCTGGTCACGCTCCGGGCGACGGGCCGCGCACCGGTGCGCTGGTCCGCGAGCACCTCCGCGCCCTGGCTCTATCTGAGCCGGTCGTCGGGGACGCTCGCGCCCGGCGAGTCGGCCACGGTCAAGGTGTTCGTCGACCACCTGCGCGAGCCGTCCGGGTTCTGGAGCGGGCGTCTGGCGATCTCACCCGCCGGGACCCTGGTCACCATCCAGGGCTACGGCACCGCGCCGACGCCCTCGGACCCCGGCCGGCCGACCGGCCCCGGGACGCCCAGCGATCCGCCGCCGTCGTCGTCCGGTCCCGATCCGACGCCCAGCACGCCGGCACCGACCGACCCGACGCCCGGTGAGCCCGGCACCGAGCCGCCTCCCTCGACGGACCCGTCCACGCCCGGCCCGACGGACCCGTCCGGCCCGGCGGACTCCGCGCCGCCGTCCGACGGGAGCGGCGAGCCGAGCCCGTCGGACTCGTAGGGCGGTGTCCTGCCGATCAGGCGATCGGGTCCGCCGGGTGCGGGGCCACCAGCGGCAGCTGCGAGGCCAGCCGCTCCTCGCACAGCTCGACCAGGCGGTCGTAGCCCTCCTTGCCCATCAGCTCGATCAGCTCGGGCCGGTAGGACACGTAGACCGGCTCGCCCGCGCCGTGCGCCGAGGTCGCCGAGGTGCACCACCAGTGCAGGTCGTGGCCGCCGGGGCCCCAGCCGCGGCGGTCGTACTCGCCGATCGAGATCTGCAGCACACGCGTGTCGTCGGGCCGGTCGATCCAGTCGTAGGTGCGCCGGACCGGAAGCTGCCAGCAGACGTCCGGCTTGGTCTCCAGCGGCTCGCGGCCCTCCCGCAGGGCGAGGATGTGCAGCGAGCAGCCCGCGCCGCCGGGGAAGCCGGGGCGGTTCTGGAAGATGCACGAACCGTTGAAGGGGCGCGTCTGGCGGTCGCCGTCCTCGTCCTCGGACACCCAGCCGTTGCGTGTGCCCTCGTCGTGGTGCTGCCAGATGTCCGGAGTGAGTCGCGCCACATGCTCCGCGACGCGCTTCTCGTCGTCCTCGTCGGAGAAGTGCGCGCCCAGCGTGCAGCACCCGTCGTCCGCGCGGCCCGCCTGGATGCCCTGGCAGCCGCTGCCGAAGATGCAGTTCCAGCGAGAGGTCAGCCATGTCAGATCGCAGCGGAAGACCTGCTCGTCGTCCGCCGGATCAGGGAACTCCACCCACGCGCGTGCGAAGTCGAGCCCCTTCTCGTCCGCTTCCGGGGCCTTCCTGGGACGCTTCGCCACCGCGGCTGCCTTCGCCTGCGAAGAAACCCTGGCTGATTTGGCCGTCTTGTCGTCCTTCGCCTTTTTCGTCTTTGGCACGGGTCCAGGGTACGGCGTGCGCACCTGCGGATTCGAGGACGGAGCGGCGCCCGGCGGGCAGTAGCGTGCCGTACATGAGACTCGGTGTCCTCGACGTGGGTTCCAACACGGTGCATCTGCTGGTGGTGGACGCGCATCCCGGCGCGCGCCCGCTGCCCGCGCACTCGCACAAGGAAGAGCTGCGCCTCGCCCAACTCCTCGACGACGAGGGCGCCATCGGCACCGAGGGCGTCGACCGTCTGGTGGGCGTGATCCACGAGGCGCTCCAGGCCGCCGAGGACAAGGGGGTCGAGGAGGTCCTGCCCTTCGCCACCTCCGCCGTGCGCGAGGCGGTCAACGCCGACGAGGTCCTCGCGCGCGTGAAGGACGAGACCGGGGTCGAGCTCCAGGTCCTCGCCGGGGACGAGGAGGCCCGGCTGACCTTCCTGGCCGCCCGGCGCTGGTTCGGCTGGTCGGCCGGGAAACTGCTCGTGCTGGACATCGGCGGCGGCTCCCTGGAGATCGCGTACGGCATCGACGAGGAACCGGACGCCGCGGTGTCCCTGCCCCTGGGCGCGGGCCGTCTCACCGCGGGCTGGCTGCCGGGCGACCCGCCGGACCCGGAGGACATACGCGCGCTGCGGCGCCACGCGCGGGCCGAGATCGCCCGTACCGTCGGCGAGTTCAGCCGGTTCGGGGCGCCCGACCACGTCGTCGCCACGTCCAAGACGTTCCGCCAGCTGGCCCGGATCGCCGGTGCCGCCCGGTCCGCGGAGGGCCTGTACGTGCAGCGCGAGCTGAAGCGGGAGTCCCTGGAGGCGTGGGTCCCGCGGCTGGCCGGGATGACCGCCGCCCAGCGCGCGGAGCTGCCCGGTGTCTCCGACGGCCGCGCGGGACAGCTGCTCGCCGGGGCCCTGGTCGCCGAGGGCGCCATGGACCTGTTCGGCGTGGAGACGCTGGAGATCTGCCCCTGGGCCCTGCGCGAGGGAGTCATCCTGCGCAAGCTGGACCACATGACTCCCTGACGGCCGTGCGGGCGGGCCCTCGGCGGCGCCCGGCTCCGCCGCACGCGCCCCGGCGGTCCACCGCACCACCCGCGTGAAGCCCACCACACCCCGGCCGGGGCCCGGACCGCCGCCCGGCTCGCAAATGCCCTGTTCGCACAGGTGGCCGGTTGTGTACGACGGCGCCGGGCACATGGTCATCCCGTTCCCGCGGGCCGCGGGAGTCCCCGTACGCTGTCCCTCGTGGCAGATCCAGTGGTGCGCATCCCGGATGCGAAGGTCGCCCTGTCGACGGCCTCGGTCTATCCGGAGTCGACGGCGACGGCCTTCGAGATCGCCGCGCGCCTCGGGTACGACGGTGTCGAGGTCATGGTGTGGACCGACCCGGTCAGCCAGGACCTGGAGGCGCTGCGCCGGCTCAGCGACTACCACCGCATCCCCATCCTGGCCGTCCACGCCCCCTGCCTGCTGATCACCCAGCGTGTGTGGTCCACCGACCCGTGGACCAAGCTGCAGCGTGCCCAGGCCGCCGCCGAGAAGCTGGGGGCCGGCACGGTCGTCGTGCACCCGCCGTTCCGCTGGCAGCGCCAGTACGCCCGGGACTTCGTCGAGGGCATCTGGCGCATGGCGAACGAGACGGACGTGCGTTTCGCCGTCGAGAACATGTACCCCTGGCGCTACCGCGACCGCGAGATGCTGGCCTACGCCCCCGACTGGGACGTCACCCGCGACGACTACCGGCACTTCACGATCGACCTCAGCCACACGGCGACCGCCCGCTGCGACGCGCTCCAGATGGTCGACCGCATGGGCGACCGGCTCGGGCACGTCCACCTCGCCGACGGCCGGGGCTCCGCGAAGGACGAGCACCTCGTCCCCGGCCGCGGCACCCAGCCCTGCGCGGAGGTGCTGGAGCGTCTCGCCCAGACCGGCTTCGACGGGCACGTCGTCATCGAGGTCAACACGCGGCGCGCCATGTCCGGCGCCGAACGGGAGGCCGACCTCGCGGAGGCCCTCGCCTTCACCCGGCTCCACCTGGCGTCCGCGGTGAAGGTGCCCCGGCCGTGACCGGCCCCGGACCGGCCCCGGGCGGGCCGGGCGCGCGACGCCGCGGCCGTCCCCCGCGCACCGAGTCCGCCGGCACCCGTGAGCGCATCCTGGACGCGGCCCGCGAGGAGTTCTCCGAGCGGGGCTACGAGAAGACGTCGGTGCGCGGCATCGCCAAGGCCGCCGGGGTCGACTCGGCCCTCGTCCACCACTACTTCGGCACCAAGGAACAGGTCTTCGAGGCGGCCGTCGAGGTCGCCCTCGTCCCCGCCCTGAAGGCGCGCGACGCCGTCCTCGCGGCACCGCTGGACGACGTCGGCGAGCGGATGACCCGTTTCCTGTTCGGGCTCTGGGAGAACCCGGCGACCCGTAAGCCGCTGCTCGCGATCGTCCGGTCCGCGGTGACCAACGAGGTCGCGGCCACCGTGTTCCGCCGCCTCGTCGCCAGTCAGCTGCTGCGCCGGATCGCCGGGGAGATCGACGCGCCGGACGCGGAGCTGCGCGCCGAGCTGGCCGCCGCGCAGCTCGTGGGGATCGCGATGATGCGGTACGTCATCAAGATCGAGCCGATCGCCTCGGCCGACCTGGAGCGGATCGTCGCGCGGGTGGCCCCCGTCGTGCAGGGGCATCTCACCGGCCCCTGAGGCCCGCCCCGGAGGCGGTCGCCGACCCGTCCGCGAGACATCCGTCCCGCATCGCGGACACCTCGTCCCGCCCACTGGATGAGCGGCGTACGCTCATTAGCAGCCCTATCTGTCTGAAGGAGCGAGCGACGATGCCCGAGCTGAGGTCCCGCACAGTCACCCACGGCCGCAACATGGCGGGCGCCCGCGCCCTTATGCGCGCCTCCGGTGTACCCGGTGCGGACATCGGCCGGAAGCCGATCATCGCCGTGGCGAACTCCTTCACCGAGTTCGTGCCCGGCCACACCCACCTCCAGCCCGTCGGACGGATCGTCTCCGACGCCATCCGCGAGGCGGGCGGCATCCCGCGCGAGTTCAACACGATCGCCGTCGACGACGGCATCGCCATGGGTCACGGCGGCATGCTCTACTCCCTGCCCTCGCGCGACCTCATCGCGGACAGCGTGGAGTACATGGTCGAGGCGCACTGCGCCGACGCCCTGATCTGCATCTCCAACTGCGACAAGATCACCCCGGGCATGCTGATGGCCGCGCTGCGCCTCAACATCCCGACGGTGTTCGTCTCCGGCGGCCCCATGGAGTCCGGCCGCGCCACGCTCGTCGACGGCACGGTCCGCACCCTCGACCTGGTCGACGCGATCTCCGACGCCGTGAACGACAAGATCTCGGACGAGGACATCCTCCGTATCGAGGAGAACGCCTGTCCGACCTGCGGGTCCTGTTCCGGTATGTTCACCGCCAACTCGATGAACTGCCTCACCGAGGCCATCGGCCTCTCCCTGCCGGGCAACGGCTCGGTCCTCGCCACGCACACGGCCCGCAAGGGCCTGTACGAGGACGCCGCCCGCACCGTCATGGACATCACCCGCCGCTACTACGAGCAGGACGACGAGACGGTCCTGCCGCGCAACGTCGCCACCTTCGCGGCGTTCGAGAACGCCATGGCGCTCGACATCGCGATGGGCGGCTCCACCAACACGATCCTGCACCTGCTGGCCGCCGCCCAGGAGGCGGGCGTCCCGTTCGGCCTGGAGGAGATCGACGCCGTCTCGCGCCGCGTCCCCTGCCTGGCCAAGGTCGCCCCGAACGTCGCCAAGGACCGCACGTACTACATGGAGGACGTGCACCGCGCCGGCGGCATCCCCGCCCTGCTGGGCGAGCTGCACCGCGGCGGCCTGCTGAACGAGGACGTCCACGCCGTCCACAGCCCGTCGCTGTCCGACTGGCTGAAGACGTGGGACGTGCGCGGCGGCTCGCCCTCGCCGGAGGCCGTCGAGCTGTGGCACGCGGCCCCCGGCTGCGTCCGCTCGGCCGAGGCGTTCTCCCAGTCGGAGCGCTGGGCGGCCCTCGACGAGGACGCGGAGGGCGGCTGCATCCGCAGCGTCGAGCACGCCTACTCCAAGGACGGCGGCCTCGCGGTCCTCAAGGGCAACCTCGCCGTCGACGGCTGTGTCGTGAAGACCGCGGGCGTGGACGAGTCCATCTGGACCTTCGAGGGCCCGGCCGTCGTCTGCGAGTCGCAGGAGGAGGCCGTCGAGAAGATCCTCAACAAGCAGGTCACCGACGGGGACGTCGTCGTCATCCGCTACGAGGGCCCCAAGGGCGGCCCCGGTATGCAGGAGATGCTGTACCCGACGTCCTTCCTCAAGGGCCGCGGCCTGGGCAAGACCTGCGCGCTGATCACCGACGGCCGCTTCTCCGGCGGTACCTCGGGCCTGTCCATCGGCCACGCCTCCCCGGAGGCCGCGTCCGGCGGCACCATCGCCCTCGTCGAGGACGGCGACCGCATCCGCATCGACATCCCGAACCGCACGATCGACCTGCTCGTCGACGACGCGGAGCTCACCCGCCGCGAGCAGGCGCTGAACGGCGCGTACGCGCCGAAGAACCGCGACCGCAAGGTCTCGGCGGCCCTGCGCGCCTACGCGGCGATGGCCACCAGCGCCGACAAGGGCGCGGTGCGCGACGTCTCGAAGCTGGGCTGACCCGCTCGGTCAGGAAGCGAAGGGGCCGTCTCCTCGGAAGGCGGCCCCTTCGCCGTGCGCGGACCGGCTCACCAGGTGCCGGGCGAGCGCGCGTCGACGGCGAAGACCGTGCCGTCCGGGGCGGTGGCGTGGACCCGCCCGCCGCCCAGCGCGGGCGCGGGCAGATCCGCGGTGGCCGCCGCCGCGTCCGGGTTCAGCCGGGGGTCCGTCTGGCCGGCGAGCCGCCCCTCGGCCGCGTCCACCGCGAGCAGCCGCCCGTCGGCCGCGCTCAGGTAGACGTGCCGGCCGTCCGAGACCGGTGCCGAGCCCTGGCTGACGCCGGTCTGCACCGACCATCGCTGCCGGCCCGCGCGCAGATCGACGGCGACCAGGGACCCGCCCGCCCCCAGCAGGTAGACGGTCCCGTCGCGGACCCCGGCCTGCGCCTGGCCCAGCGACTCCGACAGGGCCACGCGCCGCGTCGCGCCGGACGCCGGGCTGTAGCGGACGACAGCCGTCACCTCGCCGTAGGCTCCGCCGCCCACGACGAGGAAGACCTCGCCGTCGGTGGCGCCCACGGGCACCACCGTGCCGTCGAACGGCGCGTCCCAGCGCACCGTGCCGTCCTCCGGGTCGATGGACCGCACGCGCGTACGGGTGCCGTCGGCCGACGTACGCGCGGTGAAGAGCCAGGGATTCCCCGGGAACGACAGGGCCTGTGCGTCACCCAGCCCCGGTATCCGCCGCTCCCAGCGGGTCCTGCCGGTCGCGCTGTCGACGCCCCGCGCCCCGCCGTCCGCCGAGATCAGCACCAGCATGTCGCCCGCGAACCGGAATCCGCGGTACGCCGACACGTCCAGCTCCCACCGGCGCTCACCGGACGCGGGGTCGAGCGCCTCCAGCCGCCGGCCCCCGTGGGTCAGCACGTGCGCGAGCCCACCCGAGACCTCGGGCGCACGGCCCGCCACGCCCCCCTCGGCCGGCTCGTACCGCCACAGCACCCGGCCGTCCGCCGGGTCGAGCGCGCTGACCAGCCCCGGCTGCGCACACAGCAGCCGCCGGTCCTCCTGAGCGCACCGCGGCAGACCGCCGTCCTTCGGTGACGGCTCCACGGCCCAGGCCGGGACCGCCGACGCTGCGGCGGGCTTCCCCCCCTCTGCTTCCCGCTTCGGCCCGTCCCCGTCCCCCGGCCACAGCACGGCACCCGCGGCGACGCCCAGCGCCACCACGGCGGCCGCCGTCACCAGGGCCACCCGCCCCCGCCTCCCCGTCCGGGGCCGGCGCGGGCCGGTGAAGCCGCGCTTCGGCCGCTGCTCCGGCTCGGGGTCCCCCTCCTCGCTCGTGCGCTGCGCCGGTATGAACGCCTGCGTGTCGTACGACGCCGCCACGGACCGCAGTTCCCGCATCAGCTCGTCCGGGGTGGGCCGGTCCTCGGGCTCCTTGGCGAGACAGCGCAGCACGAGCGGCGCCAGGTCCTCCGGCAGCCCGGTCAGATCCGGCTCGTCATGGACGACCTGGTACGCGACGACGTACGGGCTGTCCGAGTCGAACGGCCCCCGCCCTGTCGCCGCGTGCACCAGCACCGAGCCGAGCGCGAAGACGTCCGCGGCGGGACCGACCTCCCGGGGCCGCCGGAACTGCTCCGGGGCCATGAACGGCGGTGTGCCGATCAACTTGCCCGTCTCGGTCCGCAGTTCGCTGTCCTTTGGCCGAGAGATGCCGAAGTCGATGACCTTCGGCCCGTCGTCGGCGAGCAGGACGTTGCTCGGTTTGAGATCGCGGTGCACGACGCCGACCCGGTGGATGTCCCGCAGCGCCTCCGCCAGCCCGGCCATCAGCCGCCGCAGCTGCGCGGGGTCCATCGGACCGTTCCGCTTCACATGGCCGGAGAGCGTCGGACCGGGGATGAACAGCGTGGCCATCCACGGCCGTCCGGCCTCCGGATCGGCGTCCACCACCGGTGCCGTGAAGGCCCCGCTGACCTTGCGCGCCGCCCCGACCTCCTGCCGAAAACGGCCCCTGAACTCGGGGTCCTTCGCGAACTCGGCATGCACGACCTTGACGGCGACCTGCATGCCCGAGGTGCTCCTGGCCAGGTGGACGACACCCATGCCCCCGGAACCGAGGTGCGACTCCAGGCGGTAGGGACCGGCGTACTCGTGAAGTTCCGCTTCCGCGCCCGCCGCGATGTTGTGCCGTGACGCCATGGGACCACCCCCGTGCTGTTCGTCCACGCGCGCGACGCACGGAGCCTAGTCGATGAGGCGTGCGGGACAGAGGAGGCTTGCTAGTGTGCGCGTTCGATGTGTGGACGCCTGTTTCGTGGCGTGATTTGGGGGAATCAACGGGGCCCCACGATCGTCGTGGGCTCCAACGGGGGGAGTACCTATGTCTATTGACCGTGCCGACGTGACGGACCGCGGCGAGGACGACGCCGTCACCACGCTCGCCGCCGCCGCGGCCGTGGCCACCTTCCCGGTGGCGCCGGGCGTGCGCCTCAACGTCCGCAGCGGACCGGGCACCAGCTACCCGATCGTCAAGGTCCTGCCCGAGGGCGCGCGGGTCGCGATCTACTGCCAGCGGCCCGGCACCAGCGTGACCGGCCCCTACGGCACCTCGTCCATCTGGGACAACATCGCCAACGGCGAGTACGTCTCGGACGCCTACATCCAGACCGGCAGCGACGGCTACATCCGCCCGCGCTGCTCGTAGCGGGGCACGGCCCGCGGGCGGGCCGGGGCGATAATCGACGCGTGAGCGACACGAACGGCACCCCGGCCACCCCCGCGGGCTCCTCGGGCCCCCGCCCCGAGCCCCTGCGCTTCTTCGGCACGACCTGGGTCGACCACGACCACGGCTACGCGCTCCGCCGGGCCGGCGTGGCCGTCGGCTCCCTGGCCGCCGCGGCCGCCGCCTGCCTCGTGCTGCGCTTCGCCTACGAGGGGATCGCGATCGCCGGCAGCGGCAGCTTCGTGACCCTGCTGGTCGTGGTGATGTTCGCGGTCTGCAGCGCGCTCGCGTTCCGCCACACCTGGGACGGCTTCACCAAGCGCCCCGACCCGGACCGCCAGGCGAGCCTGCGCGGCCTGCTCACGATCGGTTTCGTCGGCTCCCTCCTCGCCTACTTCTTCCGCTCCCTCGTCGAGGCCCCAGGCGAGAAGCTGCACCGCCAGGAGTACGAGACCGCCCGCAAACGGCACGAGTCCCGCACCACCCGCCGCACCGGCAACCCGTCCAAGCGCAAGCGCCGCACCTGAGGTGAAGCGCAAGCGCCGCACTTGAGGCGCCCGCGCCGCCACGCCCCCACACTCACACCCGGCCGCGGTCGCCGTTGCATCCCCGGCCGTCCTGCCCCCGGCCCATCACCAGAGGACCATGGCCGTATGACGGCCCCCTCGCACGCAGCCCGCGCCCACTCCTTCAACTCCGCCGCCGCCCAGTACGCGGCGAACCGCCCCTCCTACCCATCCGCCCTCTTCGACGCGGTCGAGGAACTCGCGGGACGGCCCCTGACCGGCGCGCGGGTCGTCGACGTGGGCGCCGGCACCGGGATCGCCACGGCCCTGCTGCGCGAGCGCGGCGCCGACGTGCTGGCGGTGGAGCCCGGCGACGGCATGGCGGCCCAGTTCCGCCACAGCCACCCCGGCATCCCGCTCGTGCGGGGCAACGGCGACGCCCTTCCCCTGGCCACCTCCTCCGCCGACTTCCTCACCTACGCCCAGGCCTGGCACTGGACCGACCCCGCCCGCTCGGTGCCGGAGGCGCTGCGGGTGCTGCGCCCCGGCGGCGCGCTGGCCCTCTGGTGGAACATCACCCCGCTCGACATCCCCTGGCACGTCGCGCAGGCGGTCCGCATCGAGCGCCGCTTCGGCCTCGACTCCGGCGGCCCCGCCCCCGCGGTCGCGCAGCAGGGCCGGGGCGACCGGGCCGCCCAGGCCGACCCCACCGGCCGCCTCGCCTTCACCTCCCGCAGGGTCCGCTGGAGCCGGCGCGTCCCCGTCGACACCCACCTCGCCAACCTCGGCAGCCACTCGGTCTTCCTGGTCCACGGCATCGAGGCGAGCACCGCCTTCTTCGACGAGGAGAGGCGCCACCTCCTCGACGCCTTCCCGGACGGGACGGTCGAGGAGACCTACGACGTGGACCTGATCGTCGCCCTCACCCCGGCGCCCTAGGCGGAGGTGCCCGAGCAGCGGGAGCCCGCAGGGCGCTTGACGCTCCCGGCCCGGCGCGAGCATTATTCATCGCATGATGAATTACGACGCCGTCCGCACCGACCCTCCCGACGGCACCCCCGAGGAGCCCGCCGTCCGGGCCGACTCCCTCAACGTGGTCCGAGGCACCCGCCAGGTCCTGCGGGACCTCGCCTTCGCCGTCCCGCGCGGGCAGATCACCGGCCTGCTCGGCCCCTCCGGCTGCGGCAAGACCACCCTCATGCGGGCCGTCGTCGGCACCCAGGCCAAGGTCACCGGCACCCTGGACGTCCTCGGCCACCCCGCCGGACACCCCTCCCTGCGCACCCGCATCGGCTACGTCACCCAAGCCCCCTCCGTCTACGACGACCTGACGGTCCGCCAGAACCTCGACTACTTCGCGGCGATCCTCGACCCCGGCCGCTCCGCCGCCGACCGGCGCGCCGAGCACGTCACCCGCGCCATCGCCGACGTCGACCTCACCAGCCACGCCGACGCCCTGGCCGGCGCCCTCTCCGGCGGACAGCGCAGCCGCGTCTCCCTGGCCGTCGCCCTCCTCGGCGCCCCCGAGCTCCTCGTCCTGGACGAACCGACCGTCGGCCTCGACCCCGTCCTGCGCCGCGACCTCTGGGCCCTCTTCCACGACATCGCCGCCTCCCGCGGCGCCACCCTCCTCATCTCCTCCCACGTCATGGACGAGGCCGAGCGCTGCCACCGCCTCCTCCTCATGCGCGAGGGCCGCGTCCTCGCCGACGACACCCCCGAAGCCCTCCGCGCCCGTACGGACTCCGAGACCGTCGAAGCGGCCTTCCTGCACCTGGTCGACGAGGCGGCCGCCGCCGCCCGCGCGAAGGAGACCACCCGATGAGCACGACCGCCAGCACACCCACCCCGCTCCGCCCCACCCGCACCGGCGCCCTCAGCCCCGCCCGCACCCTCGCCACCGCGGCCCGCGTCCTGCGCCAGCTCCGCCACGACCCGAGGACCATCGCCCTGATGCTCCTCATCCCCTGCGTGATGCTCTTCCTGCTGCGCTACGTCTTCGACGGCAGCCCGCGCACCTTCGACACCATCGGCGCCTCCCTCCTCGGGATCTTCCCGCTGATCACGATGTTCCTGGTCACCTCCATCGCCACCCTGCGCGAACGCACCTCGGGCACCCTCGAACGCCTCCTCGCCCTGCCGCTGGGCAAAGGCGACCTCATCGCCGGCTACGCCCTCGCCTTCGGCGCCCTCGCGATCGTCCAGTCCGCGCTCGCCACCGGACTCGCCCTGTGGTTCCTCGACCTCGACGTCACCGGCAGCCCCTGGCTGCTCCTGCTCGTCGCCCTGCTCGACGCCCTCCTCGGCACCGCCCTCGGCCTCTTCGTGTCGGCGTTCGCCGCCTCCGAGTTCCAGGCCGTCCAGTTCATGCCGGCCGTGATCTTCCCCCAACTCCTCCTCTGCGGACTCTTCACTCCCCGCGACGCCATGCACCCCGCCCTCGAAGCCCTCTCCGACGTCCTCCCCATGTCCTACGCCGTCGACGGCATGAACGAAGTGCTCAAGCACACCGACATGACGGCCACCTTCGTCCGCGACGCCCTGATCGTCGCCGGCTGCGCCCTCCTCGTCCTCGGCCTGGGCGCGGCGACCCTGCGCCGCCGGACGGCCTGACCGCCCGCGCCCCCACGCGTCCCGCCCACCGGACACGCCACCGCGCACCCCGCCCTCCGGTGCGAGGATGAACCCGGACGACGCAACCCCCGGAGGGCACCCCAGCCATGACCCAGAAAGTCGCAGTCCTCGGCACCGGAAAGATCGGCGAAGCCCTGCTCAGCGGAATGATCCGCGGCGGCTGGACCCCGGCCGACCTCCTGGTCACGGCCCGCCGCCCGGAGCGCGCCGAGGAACTCCGCTCCCGCCACGGAGTCACCCCGGTCAGCAACGCGGAAGCCGCCAAGTCGGCCGACACCCTGATCCTCACCGTCAAGCCGCAGGACATGGGCACCCTCCTCGACGAACTCGCCCCGCACATCCCCGCCGACCGCCTGGTCATCAGCGGCGCGGCGGGCATCCCCACCTCCTTCTTCGAGTCCCGCCTGGCCGCCGGCACCCCGGTGGTCCGCGTCATGACGAACACCCCGGCCCTCGTGGACGAGGCCATGTCCGTCATCTCCGGGGGAAGCCACGCCGACGAGGCCCACCTCGCCCACGCCGAGGAGATCTTCGGCGCCGTCGGCAAGACGCTCCGCGTGCCGGAGTCCCAGCAGGACGCCTGCACCGCGCTCTCCGGCTCCGGCCCGGCCTACTTCTTCTACCTGGTCGAAGCCATGACGGACGCCGGCATCCTGCTCGGCCTGCCCCGCGACAAGGCCCACGACCTCATCGTCCAGTCCGCGATCGGCGCCGCGACGATGCTCCGCGACAGCGGCGAGCACCCGGTCAAGCTCCGCGAGAACGTGACGTCCCCCGCCGGCACCACCATCAACGCCATCCGCGAACTGGAGAACCACGGCGTACGAGCAGCCCTCATCGCCGCCCTCGAGGCCGCCCGCGACCGCAGCCGCGAACTGGCCTCCGGCAACAGCTGACCCCCGGGGCCGCCCGACACCGGGCGGCCCCGACTACACGGTCACCCCGATATCAGCGACGGCCGCACCGTCCACCGCTGCCGCCGGCAGCAGGCCGATCGCCCGATACGCGGCATCGACGGTCGGCCGGGCCATCGCCCTCGCGCGCTCCGCACCATCCCGCAGCACCCCCTCCACATGGCCAGGATCCGAGCACAGCTCCCTGTGCCTCTCCTGCACGGGCCTCAGAGCCTCGACCACGGCGTCCGCGGTGTCCCTCTTCAAAGCCCCGTACGTTTCATATACACCGCTCAGCTCCGATGGGTTCCCACCCGTGCACGCCGCGAGGATCTCCAGCAGGTTCGCCACCCCCGGCCGCGCCTCCGCGTCGTACACGACATCCCGCCCGCTGTCGGTGACGGCCCGCATGATCTTCCTGCGCACCACGTCCGGCTCGTCGAGCAGATAGACGATCCCCGGACCCGAGTCATCGCTCTTGCCCATCTTCGACGCCGGGTCCTGAAGGTTCATGACCCGGGCCGCGACCTGCGGCGGCGTGGCCCGCGGCACCACGAACGTGTGCCCGTACCGCTGGTTGAACCGCACCGCGATGTCCCGCGCGAGCTCCACGTGCTGCGTCTGGTCGTCCCCGACCGGCACCTGGTCGGTCCCGTACGCCAGGATGTCCGCCGCCATCAGCACGGGATACGTCAGCAGGGACAGCCGTACGCTCCCGCCGCGCACCCGCTCCCGCGCCGCCTTCTCCTTGTACTGGATCATCCGCCGCATCTCGCCGTCCGTGGCGACGCACTCCAGCAGGTACGACAGCCGCGCGTGCTCGTCCACGTGGCTCTGCACGAAGACCGTGCACAGCCGGGGGTCCAGCCCCGACGCGAGCAACAGCGTCGCCGCCTGCCGACTGAGTCTGCGCACCCGCGCCGGATCGTGGTCCACGGTCAGCGCGTGCAGATCCACGATGCAGAACAGGGCGTCTGACTTGTGCTGGTCCACGGCGGCCCACCGCCGCATCGCGCCCAGATAGTTCCCCAGCGTCAGGTGCCCGGTCGGCTTGATCCCGCTGAAGACCCGCGTCATCTCTCCACCTCCTGGTCGAGGCCGCCGTCCCGGCCGGCCGACCCTCGGAACCTCAGGAGGGAGAAACAAGAACGGCCGCCGAGGCGGCGGCCGTGTGTGCGCACATGACATCGGCCGCCGTCAGGCGGCCCACCAGAACTGGCTGTACGTGCGCGTCGTCATGTCGCACAGCGTACGCCCCCAGGGTGCCGACCGCAGCGAAGTTGACACGCCCCGGGCCCATCCGTAGTGTTCTCCGAGTTGTCCGACGTGAGCGCCGACCCCGGTCGGTCCCCGGACAGCCACTCCGCAAGTACCAACCACTCTTCGATGACAGTCGTTCGGCTGCCGTCGTGGCATTGGCGCGCGTATTTACGGAATGAGGAATCCGCGTTCGAAAGGGCGCCGGCTCCCGATTAGATCGGGAGCCAGGAATCCGCTAAAGTCTCACTCGTCGGAACGGCCCAACGGCCGGGAGGACGAACCCCGCTGACTGGGGATCAGGACCGAAAAGGATCTGGTAAAGTCGGAACCGCCGGAAAGGGAAACGCGGAAGCGGGAACCTGGAAAGCACCGAGGAAATCGGATCGGAAAGATCTGATAGAGTCGGAAACGC